>JBGPSI010000028.1:0-33993 GCA_041490045.1 Bradyrhizobium sp. | reverse complement strand
CCGGCGATCGGCCTTCTTGCCGCCGTCGCCCCCGAGAAGCTTGCTTCACAGGAACTAGACGCCAGCGTCGAGGCGAAAGGACCATACGATTAGGCCGTCCGCAAGAAAGCGCTCTCGTCTTCAGCGCTCCCCGCGGCCACCGCATCCCGCCCCGCGTCCGTGACGATCGCGAAACGCCCCTCGGTTTGGGGCGGGAACGGCGGAGGATATAGACTGATTTGCGATTTCTGAAAATCAGAATATTTTTTCGGAAGGGGCTGGACAGAGGGGTGATGAATTGCCGAAGTGATTTGCCCGTCGGGTTGCAGGCCGCAGGACGGGCGGGGCGCTTCGGGCACTAACTGTCATTGCCGGACTTGATCCGGCAATCCATCCGCTTCGAAAAACGTGCTTTGCGAAGATTGATGGATACGCGGGTCAAGCCCGCGTATGACGACTTTCGGTTGGAGCTTGTTAAAACAGCGGCGGCACCTGGCCGACCTTCAGCGGGCCCAGAAACACCGCGCCGTCGACGAAGCGCAGCGGGAAGGCCCGCGCCTTCTTGCCTTCCAGCATTGCTTCCTTGCCGAGCGCGTTGATGCCGGCGGCGACGCCGACATTGGCGTTCTGCTTGATCACCTTGCCGAGGCCGGGCACCGCGCGGTCCAGCGCGCCGAACAGATTGTTGAGGTCCTGCGTTTTCACGCCGGGCGCGACGCGGTCGAGCGTTGCCTGCGGCACGCCCTCATCCAGCATCTTTTCGATGCCGAGCGCCGGGATTACCTTCTCGATGCCGGCCACCGTCATCTGCAATTCGCCGTCGAGGCGGCCGTTGGCGGTGAGGCCGAGCGTGCCGGCCGCGACCGCGACCAGATCGCCCTGCGCGATCCGCGACTGCACGATCTCGACATGCCCGCCGGCAGCCTGCAATTCGCGAAACCGCTGGGGCCACGGCTTTGGCGAAAAATCCCTCAGGCCAGTCAGCAACGTCCGCACGTCGGCATCGAACGGCTGCGCCAGCAGCGGATGCACCTCCTGCACGCTGCCGCCTTCGATTTTCAGCACGGTCTCGATCACGGGACGATCAGCCGTGGAGTTTTCCGCAAACCGCCCGTGCAGTTCGACATGCCTGGCCTGCGCGAGCGGCGTCTGCATCGATCCCGTGATGCGATCGATCTTCGGATCGTCGAACACGATGGAGGCCCGCTGCGGAACGGCCGGCAGCCCGACCACGCTGGAGCGCGCGGTGGTCCAGTTCACCGACATCGAATTCTGCCCGCTGGAATCGGAGATCGTGGCCGGCGCGGTGAATTCCGCGATCAGCAGTTTCGGGTCGTAGATCTGCGCCACGACCAGGATCTCCCCGAGCTTTGCGGTGACCGGCGCCTGCGTCGCTGCGACCTGTCCGGCGGTCTGCGCGCTCAGCGAGACGCTGGCGCCGTCGCAACGGACTTCGAGGCGGAACGGAAAACCTGCGACCGATCGCCTGGCGCAATCATAGACCCGGCCGGCCTTCGCCTCCTGCGCACGCCAGGCATCGGCTTTCACGTCGACCTCTGAGGCCGCATAGAACCAGAACGCGCTCCACGCCAAGGCGGCGATCAGGAGCAGGACGGGCATGAAGAAAAGGCGCCAAAGCGGGCGCCGGCGCGGCGCGAGGGTCAAATCTGACATGCGGCGACCTTTGGCCAGTAATTTTGTCAATTAAGCGGTGGCGCCTGATGTAATCAAGTCAACGCATTTTCATCCGCGGCGGAATTCTGCTAGGTCGTGCACCCGATGCAGCCGAAAATCCAGCCCGAAGCGGAATTGTCCAAAGGCGACCTCTGGGTGTTCGGCTATGGTTCGCTGATGTGGCGGCCGGGCTTTGAGTTCATCGAGCAGGTTCCGGCGCGGCTGATCGGCGAGCACCGCGCGCTTTGCGTCTACTCCTTCGTGCATCGGGGAACGCCGGAAAAGCCGGGTCTCGTGCTTGGGCTCGACCGCGGCGGCGCCTGCCGCGGCGTCGCCTTCCGGGTCGCGGAGAAACATCGCGCCGATACGGTCGCCTATTTGCGCGCGCGCGAGCAGGTCACCTCGGTCTATCGCGAGGTGATGCGGTCGGTCTGGCTGGAGAACGAGCCGCGGCAGCGGGTCAGCGCGCTGGCCTATGTGGTCGACCGCGGCCATGTCCAGTATGCGGGCCGGCTGTCATTGGCGGAACAGCTCCGTCACGTGCAGCAGGGGCATGGGCAATCCGGGGCGAACCGCGAGTATGTCATTTCAACGGTGAAGGCGATCGAGGCCGAAGGTTTTCGCGATACGCAACTACACCAGCTCGCACTCATGCTGCACGACGACAGGCCGCTGCATCGGTGATGTTGCCCTCTCGATATCACCGTTCCGGGCGCTCTGATCGCTCGCGCGAATGTCGCGTAGTGGTACGAACCAGACCAACCGGGCCGTCCAGATGATGTCCGTTGTCCGGGGGGTAGACCGGAAGTGGCTGGCCGACCGCCAAAACGACACGATTGACTCAGAACGGACATCAGGCTCGCCAGCGTCTGATGTGCAACCTCACAACTGCGAAGCTTTTGTTCGTAAGCTTCGCGACCGTAGGCCGAACGGATCTTCCCGGCGGGCCAGCCTGCGATAGGTGGTCAGGTCATCTTGCTGTAGCGCCGGTCCTTCGCCATGTCGCATGTCGGAGCCCAATTTCGCTCCGAGCGAAAGAGTAGTGCCGAGACCTGCATAAAGATATCGATCACCGAAAGCGTTCTTCAACGCTGCGAACATTGGCTCGCCCGTGCAGTGGCCCGGCGCGATGCTTTCGACCTTGTATGTATCTTTCAGAGCCGCCACCGTCTTTGCGACAACGTCATCAGGCGCGACGACAAGGTGGAAACCGCCGGCAATCAGACGAATTTTAGGATTGATGGAAGCCGCTGCCTCGACAATCTTTTCAATCCCGGGATGTGAGCAGCCGACGACCAGCACCACGCCCTCAGGGGTGTTGATCGCCAGGGATAGCTCCTTGAGTTCCTTCGTGCCGGGAGCATCGGAGACTAGCGCCAGCAGGGTTAAGCCGGGGGCGATTTCGGTGGTCTTGTCGATCAATTCGAAATTGGCTCCATGCCACGCCGCGCCGAATTTCATGATTTGTGGTGGCGAACCGCCGTAGTAGCGCATCTCCGGCGGCAACGTCTCATCTTTGCGGTAGAAGCTAGACGGCAGCGACGAACCAAAGATGCCGAATCCTTCTTTGGGTGCGTAGATCTTCACCGTCGGATTGACACTCAAAACATAGTTCAAGCCTGCCATGTGGTCCGAATGCCGGTGTGAAAGAACAACGAAGTCAAGCGTTTTGAGGTCAACTCCCTTTGCCTTCACATTGGCTGCAAAGATGTCGGCGTCGTTCCCGGTATCAAACAAGATTCGTTTTCCGGCGACCTCTACGAGGGCAGAGAAGCCCCAGTCCTTGGTCATCGAAGGATCGGTTCCGAATGCATCGTAGAGGATAGTGATCTGGTTTTTGGACTCGGCCGTAGCAGCTCTGGCCGGGGCAGCGATCGAGATGAGGCTTGAAAGTCCTGCTGCGATAAGAACGGTCGCGAGAAGCTTCATGAGAGTTCCTCCTTACGAACGCACAATCATTGAAATTGCTTTTCGTCGGAGAGCAATCAGTTCAATATTCGAAGCACCTCCGAGATTAGCGAGAAAGCCTGAACCAGAAAAAAGTCGTTGGGTATTTTTCTCCGGCGTCGAGGTCCGGACAGCGCCACGGTACGCCCTCTCTTTAGAACTTTCCATAATCGTGAGGCTTACGGCGGCGGTCCTAGATGACGTTCTTCATGTCAGAACCGCTGACGTATAGATGGGTGTGATGTCCACTCCATTGCCCACAATCGCCCGGCCTGTCCGAATGAACACGACTCGCCGTCTCGCTGCGATCCTGGGAACCAATGTTCAAGTCTAGCACGTTTCGGACATGCCGAAGCAGCCTGACGACGTCTGCTGTTGAGGGGGTAGAACGGACGTGCCGCGCGAGGCCAGAAATCACCCTGGGAAAGACGGTCCGCGAGTCGCACTGACCGCTTGCCGCGCCCGCAACTTCGCGCCGATCCCGCGGCAAGCCTAAGCAGTTGGGAGCCTACGCCTTCGCCGACGCCGAACTCGGCACGCGGCCGAACAATTGCGCCTGCTCGCGGCGCGCGACCTCGACCAGCCGGCCGGTCGCATCCTCGATCACGGTCGAGACCCGCGCGATGAACTCGCGGCGCGACAGGCCGGGCGGCAGCGGATCGAGGAATTCGACCACCAGCGTGCCGGGATAGCGCATGAAGGTCCGGCGCGGCCAGAACAGCCCCGAATTGAGCGCCACCGGCACGCAGCTCACGCCGCAATCGACATAGATCTGGGCGATGCCGGTCTTGTAGTGCGGCGGCGCCCCGACCGGGGTCCGCGTACCCTCCGGGAAGATGATCAGCTGCCGGCCGCGCCGCACGGCAGCGCCCGCGCGGCGCGTCATTTCCAGCAGCGCGCGGCCGCCGGCGCTGCGGTCGATCCCGATCATCTTCGCCTTGATCAGGTACCAGCCGAACAGCGGGATCCACAGCAATTCGCGCTTGAGGATGAACAGGGGCTGCTCGAAGAACTGCAGCAGCGCGAAGGTTTCCCACATCGACTGATGTTTCGAGGCGACGATCAGCGGGCCCTCCGGGATCTTCTCCAGGCCGCGATACTCCACCTTGACGTTGCAGATCACGCGCAGGAGCCAGATGCTGCTCTTCGCCCAATTCCTGGCGACGCTCATGATCGCCCAGCGCGGCATCACGTAGGTCGGAATCGCCACGATCAGCCAGCATATCAGCAGCGCATAGAACAACACGTTGTAGGCCAGCGAGCGCAGGAAAATCGCAACCATCGAATACCCAAATCAGTTGGCTTGAGCCGTCGCCGGGCTGGGCGCCGGAGATCCGGCCGGGCGGTCCGCAAGCTCGGGCGTCAGATCGAGACCGACATCGGCCAGCCGTACCCGCACCTCGGCGGCGACGTATTTGACATACTCCGATAGCAGGAGCCGCAGCGTCGCGCCACTCGTCCACCACGGTTCATCGCGCCATTTCTCGCCGACCACCGCGAACGGAATGAGCTGGATATCGGGCAGTGCGTGCGACAATTCGACGATCGCCCGCGGCATGTGATAATTCGAGGTCACCACGATCAGCGACTTGAAGCCCCGCTCGTGCGCCCAGCGCCGCGTCTCGGCCGCATTGCTGCGGGTGTTGACGGCCGAGCGGTCGAGATCGACGCAGCAGGCCAAAAGTTGCTGGTTGTCGGGCAGCGAACGGGAAATATCGCTCGCCGCATTGGTCGGATGCACGCCGGAGATCAGCAGCCGCTTGCCGTAGCCGCCGGCCAGCAATTCCATGGCGTCCGAGACCCGTGACGAACCGCCGGTCAGCACCACGATGCCGTCGGCGCGGCTGGCAGGCGCCACCTCGACGCCACGCAATTGCGAGAGAAACCCGACGAAGCCGATCGCCACGCCGATGAAGACCATCGCCAGCGCTGTGACGACAACGGCGCGCAGCCACCCCCGCGGCGCGGCAGGCGGCGCATTCGTCGCTTGATCGTCGGACTGCAAGCTCATGCGATGTCAGTGATCCCTTCCTCGCTCAAGTCTAGAGCGTTTTGCGACGAAGTGGAATCCGGTTTGCCGCGGTATGCCTAACCGCCCGCATCAGTCGATTTCGTCCAGCGTGGCGAAAAGCGTTCGGCGCGATGCCCAGGCGGTGATCGCCGCGATCAGCACCGCCTGCGCCGCCAGCGCCAGATAGCCCGACGGGCGCAGCGAAAACGTCCCCAGCAGAGCTGCGAACTGATCCCCGACCGGCGTTCCCGAAAACCAGCTGGCGATCGATTCGGAGAAGCCGAAGCCGAGCATCGCGACGCCGCCGCCGATCACGCCGCCCTCGAGGCCCAGCCGCAGGAAATGCCGCAGGAACCGGTTGGCGATATAGCGGTCGCCGGCGCCGACGAAGTGCAGGACTTCGACGATCGGACGATTGGCCGCCATCGCGCCGCGGGTGGCGAACGAGACCGAGATGATGGTCGCAACGATCACCAGCGCGAGGATGCCGATGCCGGCGAACAGGGTCGCGCCGGTCATCGACCGCATCCGTTCGATCCAGGCGCGGTGATCGTCGACGCTTGCCGTCGGCGCCACCAGCGTCACCGCCCCGCGTAGCGCCGCCAGATCGAGCGTGGATCCGGGTTGGACCCGCGCGACGATGACGCGCGGCACCGGCAGATCGTCGAGCGACAATCCGGTGCCGAGCCACGGCTCCAGCAGCTTGGAGGATTCCTCCTTGGTGAACGGCCGGACCTCGACGATGCCGGACTGCGCGCGCACCGCCTGCGTCGCCGCCGCCGCGTCGCGGTCGAGATCGCGCCCGGGTACGGGGCGAACCTGGATGGTGATCTCGCTCGCGACTTCCGATTGCCACTCCGCCGCCGAGGCGCTCACCAGCAGCACCGTGCCGGTGGTGATCGACGCCAGGAACGTCATGATGGCGACGACCGCGACCAATGCGCGGCCGGCAATCGAGGCGCGCGGCACGATCGGCGACAGATTGCGCGCCTTCGCCGGCACCTGCGGACGCTCGGTTCCGAGGTCCATCAACGGACTATGATCGGTTCTACTCATAGATATGCAACCGTCCCTGATGCAGCACCAGCCGCCGCGCATCATACTGGTCCATCAAGGTGATATCATGGGTGGCGATGATCACCGCAGTGCCTGATTTGTTCAGCTCGATGAACAGCCGCAACAATCGCCGCCCCAGCGTCGGGTCGACACTGCCGGTCGGCTCGTCCGCCAGCAAGAGCTGCGGCCGCGAAATGACCGCCCGCGCGATCGCCGCGCGCTGCTTCTCGCCGCCGGACAGGATCGGCGGCAGCGCATCCATCCGCTCGCCGAGACCGACCCATCTCAGGAGATCGATGACTTCCTTGCGATAGCTCGATTCCTCCCGGCCCATCACCCGGAACGGGAGCGCGACGTTCTCGTAGGTAGTCATGTGGTCGAGCAGGCGAAAGTCCTGCAGGACGATGCCGATGCGCTTGCGCAGATCGGCGATCTCGTCCTTGCCGAGCAGCGAGACGTCATGACCGAACAGGTTGACCAGTCCGCGGGTCGGCCGCAGCGACAGGAACAACAGTTTCAGCAACGAGGTCTTGCCGGCGCCGGAGGGGCCTGTGAGGAACTGGAAGGAATGGGCGGGAATCTGGAAACTGAGGTCGCGCAGAATCTCCGGGCCGAGCCCGTAGCGCAATCCGACATTTTCGAACCGAACCAAGCTCAGCTCCGTTCGATGTGGGGCACGGCCGAAACCCTGAAACCGCGGCTCCCCGGCTCATTGGCTGTCGCCTGGCGGCAAACCAAACAAAGCGGTTGTGCTTCGGTTATGGTTTCCGATTCGTTAACGGTCGGCTTGTAGCATCTCGCCAAAATCATTCTAGAGATGGGCTCCATGCACATCATTTGTCCCCATTGTACAACCTCCTATGCCATTGATCCGGCTACGTTAGGCGCCGCCGGCCGCAATGTGCGCTGTTCCCGGTGCAAGGAGGTGTGGCTGGCGCGGCCGGAGGATGCGGTCGAGATGGCGCCGGCGCGGGCGATGGCGTCAGCCAGCCAAACCTCCGCCGAGGCCGACGCCGCCGCGGAATGGGAAGCGATGGCCCAGGAGGATGACGGCCAGGACGCCCCCGTCGTCGACAGCCCCTCGATTTCAGCCGACTGGCCGGAGGGCGATGGCTCGTCGCCGGATGCCGATTCCGACTGGGCGTCGATGGCGCAGGACGATGCGGAGGACGGCGGAGGCGGGCGGCGCGGATCCTGGTTCGGCAAGTTTTTGAAGCCGCCGGCCCTGCTACGCGCGTCGGGCAAGCCCTTCGTCGGACTGCCAACGGCCTGTGCCGCCATGGGCGCGCTGGTCCTGGCATTGGTCATCTGGCGGGTCGATGTGGTGCGGCTGCTGCCGCAGACAGCCACGTTCTACAAAATGGTCGGGCTCGAGGTAAATCTGCGCGGGCTGGTGTTCAAGGACGTGAAGATCTCGACCGAGACCGTCGAAGGCAAAGCGGTGCTGGTGATCGAGGGCGTGATATCAGGCGAAGCCAGGAAGCCGGTCGAACTGCCACGGCTGCGATTCAGCGTCCGCGACGCGCAAGGCGCGGAGATCTATGCCTGGAATGCCGTGCTGGAGCAGACCGTGCTGAGGCCGGGCGAGTACGCCCGGTTCAAGTCGCGGCTGGCCTCGCCGCCCCCGGAAGGGCGCAATATCGACATACGCTTCTTCAACAAGCGGGATCTCGCCCGCGGCAGCGCGTGACCGAGCCGCGTTTTCACTTTCGGAAAGAGGGGTACGCCATGCCGCGCGTGCTGATCGCCGACGACGAAGACTCCATGCGCACGCTGGTGGCGCGCGCCATCGCCATGGACGGGCACGAGACCGTCACCGCGGAGGACGGCGCCGAAGCGCTGGAAATCCTCACCCGCGAAGACGGCGCCTTCGACCTGCTGCTGACCGATATCCAGATGCCCGTCATGGACGGCATCGCGCTGGCGTTGACGGCGGCGCGCGATTTTCCCGATCTGACCATCCTGTTGATGACGGGCTTTGCCGATCAGCGCGAACGCGCCCACGGCCTCAACGCGATCGTCCACGACGTGGTGACGAAACCGTTTTCGGTGGCCGATATCCGCACCGCCGTGGCCGATGCGCTGGGGGCGCGGAAGGGTTAGGGCCGCACCTTGTCATGCCCCGCGAAGGCGGGGCATCCAGTACGCCGCGGCCTTTCGGCTCCATCATTGACGTCTCTGGAATACTGGGTCACCCGCCGGAGCCTGTCATCGGGCGGCGCGACGCGCCGACCCGTTGGCGGGTGATGACACCGCTCATGCTGAACCCGACCGCTCAATAATCCTTCAGCAGCCGCTCGAGGTAATCGAGCTCGATCTGCGGGCGCTGCGGATCGGCGAGGCGGCGGCGCAGTTCTTCCAGAATGCGACGGGCTCGCTGGACGTCGATCTCGCCCGGAATCTTCACCGTGAAATCGTCGCCGAATTCGCGCCCATGCAGCGGCCGTCCCAGAGGATCGGTCTGATTGCCGCCGCTCTGCTGCCGGCCGGCGCGATTGCCCGGACCCTCGCTTTGCCCCTCGCCTTCGCCCTGCTGCATTGCTTCCGCCATGCTCTGGGCGCCCTTGCGCAGCGCTTCCAGCGCCTTGCCCTGCGAGTCCACGGCCGCATCGGCATTGCCTTCGCCCAGCCTCGAGCCAGCGTCGCCCATGGCGCTGTCGGCCTGGCCGAGCCCGTCCTCGCCATCGCCGTCCTCGGCTTGTTGGTCACCCTGCTGGCCTTGCCCCTGCTGCCCTTGCTGACCCTTCTGGCCCTGTTCGCCGCGCTGGCCCTTCTGGCCCTGTCCCATGCCGCGCTTGGCAAGCTCCTGCTGCAGCTTCCTCAGCCGGTCGCGAAGGCCCTGCTGGTCCTGCTGCAGATCGCCCATGCCCTGGTCGTTCTGCTTGCCATGCGCGCGGTCGCGCCGGGAATCCTGGCCCTGCTTGAAGGTCTTGTCGCGCAACTGCTGCTGCTTGCGGATCATGTCGCCAAGCTCGTTCAGCGCCTGCTCCATGTCGCCGTCGCCGGACTGGCCGGGCTGGGCCATCTGCAGATTCTCCAGCATCTCCTGCAGCTGTTCGAGCAATTGCTTGGCGGCTTCCTTGTCGCCGGAGCGCGACAGCCGCTCCATCCGCTCGATCATGTTGTTGAGGTCCTGCTGGCGCATCACCCGCGTGTTGGGGTCGAGCGGCCGCGCCAGCGCCTGCGGATTGTTGCGCAGCTGTTCGGCGAGCTGGCGCATGAAATTGTCCAGCGCCGCGCGCAGATTCTCAGTCAGCTTCTTGATTTCTTCATCGCTGGCACCGCGCTCCAGCGCCTGCTTGAGCGCATCCTGCGCGGCGCGCAGCGCCTTGTCCACGTCGGTGATGTCGCCGTCCTCGATGGTGACGGCGAGCGCCCACAGGCTCGCCACCACCTCGCGCAGCGAATCGTCGGTGTGGGTGGCCTCGAGCTGCCGCGCGACGCTGTAGAGCCCGAGATATTGCCCGGCCTCGGGCGTGAACAGTTCCGGCGCGATCATCAGCGCGTCGAGCGCCGCAAAGACCTGGCCGTTCTGATTGGCGTCGAGCGCCAGGATGCGGCGCTGCTCGATCAGCGCGCGCGCCAAGGGCTTGGTGAACAGCCGCTCCGGCAGCCGCATGTTGAAGGGCTCGCTTTTGGCCTCATTGCCGGCTTCGTCCTTCGCCGTCAGCGTCAGCGTGACGTCCGCGCCGGCATAGGGGTCCTCGCTGAGATCCTTGACCGTCTGGCCGACGCCGTTGCGCGTCCGCGCGTTCGGAAGCACCAGCGGAAATTCCGGCGGGTTGAACAGCGGCCGCGGCGCGGCCGAAGCATTCTCCGTCGTGCCCTTTGCCGTCGCGCCCTTCGGCGCATCGCCGGGGCGGGCGACAAAGTGCGCCTGCGCTTCGGTGACGCCGTAATCGTCCTCGATCTTGTAGGACATCTGCAGCGAGCCATGGGCCTGGCGCTCCGGATCCTTGGCCAGCGCGATGCTCGGGGCGCGATCCGGAATGGCGGTGAACTTCCATTGCGGTTGACCGGAGGGTGCGCGGACATGAACCGTGCCGTCGCCGGCGATGGTGAAATGCCGTTCGTTGGTGCCTTTGGGCGCCTCTGCGGTCGGCTGGACTTCGCTCACGCCGCCGCCGGCAAGCACATCGAGCGTGCCGCCTGAGGAGCGGACGATCAGCGTGGAGCCGGCCGGCACCGGCAACGGTCCCGCGGCGGGAAGAGCGCCTTCCTTGTTGGCCGCCGACAGGATGATCGGCGGCTTGCCGGTATAAAGCGGCGGCGTCACCCAGGCATCGACCCGGATATTGGCCGGCGACAATACGCCGTTCCAGTCGAACGCCGCCAAGGTACGCAACGCGCGCTCGTCGCCGGCGGCGACGTAGGTCGCGAGCATCATCACCGCGACCAGCGCGCGCAGCGCCCAGGGATCGTGGATCGCCAGCCGCGGCGACGGCAGGCCGGCGCGGATGCGCTTGATGGATGCCAAAGTGCGCTCGCGCTGCGCCTGCCACAGCGCCTGGGCCACCGGGTCCTGGGTCGCGAGCGTATCGGTCAGCGCGGTCGCGGGGCGGTGGCGGATGCCCGAGCCGCGGTCGAGCCGGCTCAGGCCCTCTTCGCGGCTAGGCCAGCGGAACCTGACGAGGGGAAACAGGGCGCCGAGCGCCGCCAGCGCGAACAGGCCGAGGCCGATGGCGCGCGCGAGGAACGGCAGCGCCAGCCACAACCCCGCCCAGGACACCGCCAGAAACAGCCCGATGACGGTCAGGAGCCGTGCCAGATGCGGCCAACTCCGCTCCCAGGCGATAGCATACCGGGCTCGCTGCAATGCCTGCGCGAGCTTGAGCCGCGAAACGGCATCAGGGGTGGGGCCTGGCTCTGACGGGTCGGGGGTGGCGCCGCTCAATCAACTCTCCGGGTTGCCGACACAGCACAATAGCACAAGGGCGGCAGTGAGGCACCCGTACTTGAACGGTAACCCCACCCGGAAATACGCATGACACGAAGGCGTGACTGCGCCGCCTCGACCCCGTAACGTCGGCCGCGAACCGTCAGGGGAAACACGGAAGGACCGTTATGGACAAGAAAACGCACGATAAGGGACTGGAAATTCGTAAGGCCGTACTGGGCGAGGCCTATGTCGCCAATGCGCTGAAGAACGCCGACGATTTCAACAAGCCGTTTCAGGAACTGGTGACCGAATACTGCTGGGGCGCGGTGTGGGGCCGCGAGGAGCTGCCGCGCAAGACCCGCAGCATGCTCAACCTGGCCATGATCTCGATCCTCAACCGGCCGCACGAATTGCGCGTGCACATCAAGGGCGCGTTGACCAACGGCGTCACCAGGGACGAAATCCGCGAGATCTTCATGCAGGTGGCGATCTATGCCGGCGTGCCCGCAGGCGTCGACAGTTTTCGAATCGCGCGCGAAGTGTTCGCCGAATTGGACAAGGGCTAGAGGCGCCGCATCATGAACATCGGATTCATCGGACTGGGGAAGATGGGCTTTCCCATGGCCCGCCGCCTGATCGAGGCAAAACACCATCTCGTCGTATTCGACCAGCGCAAGGAGGCGGTGGACAAACTGGTTGCGCTGGGCGCCGAGGCCGCTTCCTCGCCGAAGGATGTCGCCGACCGCGCTGAGACCGTGATGGCGAGCCTGCCGTCGCTGCAGGCCTCGCTCGAGGTTGCGACCGGCAAGGACGGCGTGATCGAAGGCAAACTGATAAAACGCTTCGTCGATCTCTCCACCGTCGGATCGCATATGGCGGTGCGGATCCACGATTTGCTGGCGAAGCGCAACATCGTGCAGCTCGACAGTCCCGTCAGCGGCGGCGTCGGCGGCGCGGAGAAGGGAACGCTCGCGGTGATGGCGTCGGGGCCGAAAGCCGATTTCGAGGCGGCGAAGCCCGCGCTCGCGGTAATCGGCAAGGTGTTCTTCATCGGCGAAAAACCCGGCTCGGCGCAGACCATGAAGCTCGCCAACAACTTCCTGTCGGCGACCGCGATGGTCGCGACCTCGGAGGCCGTGGTGATGGGCGTCAAATCCGGGCTCGATCCGAGTGTCATGATCGACGTGATCAATTCCGGGTCGGGCCTCAATACTGCGAGCCGCGACAAGTTTCCGCGTTCGGTCCTGCCGCGCAGCTTCGATTTCGGCTTTGCCACGGGCCTGATGGTGAAGGACGTGCGGCTGTGCCTTGAGGAAATGAAGGCGCTGGGGCTGTCGATGGAAGTCGCCGAAGCCGTCGGCCGCCTCTGGGAAGTCGTGATCCGCGAAATGGGCCCGGAGTCCGACTTCACCTCCGCGATCCAGCCGATCGAAAAAGCTGCCGGCGTGGTGGTGGGCGGCGCAAAAGGCAGCCACGCCGTGAAGTGAATACTTCGTCGTCCCGGCCCTGAGCCGGGACGACGACTATTTCTGGCGCTTCACAGCCAGGGCGCGGTCTTGTCCATCGCGATCAGCGCCTCGACCTCGAGGCGCGGACGCACCACCGCGTACTGGTCGTACTTGACCAGGACTTCCGGCACCAGGGGCCGCGTGTTGTAGGTGCCGGACTGCACCGCGCCGTAGGCGCCCGCGGTCATGATCGCCAGGAGATCGCCGGCCTTGGGCTCGGCCAGCTTGCGGTCGAGCGCGAGATAATCGCCGGTTTCGCAGACCGGACCGACGACGTCGGCGGTAATGATTCGCGCGCCTTTGGCGGCCTCGCGGACCGGCAGGATGTCGTGATGCGCCTCGTACAGCGTGGGGCGGATCAGGTCGTTCATGGCGGCATCGATGATGACGAAATTCCTGGCGTCGCCGGGCTTCAGATAGATCACGCGGGTGACGAGGATGCCGGCGTTGCCGACGATCATGCGCCCCGGCTCGAACATCAGCGTGCAGCCGAGATTATGCGTCACGCGCTTGACCATGGCGGCATAGGCATCGGGCGCCGGCGGCGCCTCGCGGTCCATGTAGTAGGGAATGCCGAGGCCGCCGCCGAAATCGATATGCGAGATCGTGTGGCCGTCGGCGCGCAGCGTCTGCACGAAATCCGACAGGATGCGGAACGCGGTTTCCATCCGGCTCAAGTCGGTGATCTGGCTGCCGATATGCATGTCGGTGCCGGTCACCTCGATCCCCGGCAGCTTGGCCGCGCGAGCATAGACCGCGCGCGCCCGCGCAATCGGGATGCCGAACTTGTTCTCGGATTTGCCGGTGGCGATCTTGGCATGGGTGCCGGCGTCGACGTCGGGGTTGACGCGCACCGATATCCGCGCCGTCTTCCCGCTTTCCACGGCGAGCCTCGACAGCAATTCCAGTTCCGGTTCGGATTCGACGTTGATGCAGAGAATGCCGGCGTCAAGCGCGGCGCGCAGCTCGGCTTCGGTCTTGCCGACGCCCGAGAACAGGATCTTCTCCGGCGGAATGCCGGCGGCGAGCGCGCGCTGCAACTCGCCGCCCGAAACCACGTCGGCGCCGGCACCGAGTTTCGCCAGCGTCCGCAGCACCGACTGGTTGGAGTTCGCCTTCATGGCGTAACACACCACCGCCCTCTCGCCGGCGAAGGCCTCGGCGAAGACCCGGTAGTGCCGCTCGAGCGTCGCGGTCGAATAGCAATAGAACGGCGTGCCGACGGCTTCCGCCAGATCGAGAAGATTCACCGCCTCGGCGTGCAGCACGCCGTTGCGATAGTCGAAGTGGTTCATGGCGGGCGGCTCAGTGACTATCCAGCAGCGGGTCGAGAATGAATGGTCGTTTGGGGCCTTTGGACGCGGCGGGCGGCGCATCGCTGCCGTAAGTGGAATTGAACACGCTGGGCGTGCTCGCGGCCGGCTCGTGGTCGGCGTCCCGCTGCGCCGCAGCGGCCGCCTGCGGCGGGGTGTTCGGCGGCAGGTCGAGTCCACTTTTGCGTCCGCAGCCCCCGAGCGCGAGCACGGCCGCGCCCAGAAGAATGACGGCCCATCCCTGACGTGTCGGGCGATAATTACGATTCACGATGAAATCCCCATGCGGCCGCACCATACAAAGATTGCCCCAGTCTGGCGAGAGGAGGACAATCATGAAATTGCAGCGAAATTCTTGTTGCTCGCCGGGAAATTGCTGTGATCAGCCCAATTTTCGCTCTTTTTCGAGCCGCCTGAGCCAAGCCTTCGCCTGCGCCGACACGTTCTTCGGCGCGGTTCCGCCATAGCTGACGCGGCTTTTGACTGATGCTTCCACCGAAAGCACATCCAGGGCTTGCCTGGTAATCCTGGGCTCGACCGCCTGCATGTCCTTCAGCGGAAGCTGGTGCAGCGGCACGCCGGCTTTCGACGCCAGCGCCACGATGCGTCCGGTGACATGGTGGGCGTCGCGGAACGGCATTTTCAGCGTCCGCACCAGCCAGTCGGCGAGGTCGGTGGCGGTGGCATAGCCCTCGCCGGCCGCCAGCCTCATCCGCGCCTCGTCCGGCACGATATCCATGACCATTCCGGTCATCGCCCGGATCGCCAGCGACAGCGCGCCAAACGCCTGCATCGCGCCTTCCTTGTCCTCCTGCATGTCCTTTTGGTAGGCGAGCGGCAGCCCCTTCATCACGATCAGCAACGCGGTCAGCGCGCCGATCACCCGGCCGGTCTTGGCGCGCACCAGTTCGGCGGCGTCGGGATTGCGCTTCTGCGGCATGATCGAGGAGCCGGTGGTGAACTTGTCGGACAGCCGCACCAGTCCGACCAGCGGCGAGGTCCAGATCACGATTTCCTCGGCGAAGCGCGACAAATGCACCGCCGCGATCGCTGCCGCCGACAGGGTTTCGAGCACGAAGTCGCGATCCGACACGGCGTCGAGCGAATTGGCCATCGGCCGGTCGAAGCCGAGCGCTTTGGCGGTCGCGGCGCGATCGATCGGAAACGAGGTGCCGGCAAGCGCCGCCGCGCCGAGCGGCGATTCGTTGAGCCGCTTGCGGGCGTCGGCGAAGCGGCCGCGGTCGCGCGCGGCCATCTCGACATAGGCCAGAAGATGATGCCCGAACGTCACCGGCTGCGCGGTCTGCAGATGGGTGAAGCCCGGCATCACGGTCGCGGCGTGCTCCAGCGCCCGCGCCACCAGGGCGTGCTGGAACGCGGCCAGCGCCGCGTCCGTCGCGTCGATCGTGTCGCGGACATAGAGCCGGAAATCGGTCGCCACCTGGTCGTTGCGCGAGCGCGCGGTGTGCAGCCGCCCCGCGGCGGGGCCGATCAGCTCGCCCAGCCTGCTCTCGACATTCATGTGAATGTCCTCGAGCGCGCGCTTGAAATCGAACGATCCCTTGTCGATCTCTGACAAAATCGTGTCTAGACCGGATTTGATATTTTTCGCATCGTTTGCCGTGATAATGCCTTGCGCGGCGAGCATCGCAGCGTGGGCCTTGGATGCGGCGATGTCCTGGGCATAGAGGTGACGATCGACGTCGATGGAGACGTTGATTTCCTCCATGATCGCATCGGGGCGCTCGGTGAACCGGCCGCCCCACATCTTGTTGCTCATGATCTGTTACTCATGACTTCCATTGATCGCCGCGCCGGACGCTTGAAAACCGGCCGTTGCACAGGCCCTGCATAGCCGTATCTGATACAGGATGACAAACGATATGCCCGAACTGCCCTCGCCTCGCCCCGCCGTCACGCGCCGGATCCCCATCGCCATCGGGGCGGTCGTGATCGGGGCGCTGATCGGATTCGCCGGGGTATACGGGATCGGCGGGTTGAGACGCAACGCGACGGGCGATGCCGCCTGCCGCGGGGCGGTCGACCTGGCCCGCAAGATCGCGCCGCTCGCACATGGCGAGGTGGCGGCGCTGACCATGGCGACGGCGCCGTTGCGGCTGCCGGACCTCGCCTTCGAGGACGCCGACGGCAAGCCCAGAAAGCTCTCCGACTGGCGCGGGCGCACGGTGCTGGTGAACCTGTGGGCCACCTGGTGCGTGCCCTGTCGCAAGGAAATGCCGGCGCTGGAAGGCCTGCAAACCCGGCTGGGGGGCCCAAATTTCGAGGTGGTCGCCATCAATATCGACACCCGCGACCCCGAAAAACCGAAGAATTTCCTGAAAGACGCCCATCTGACCCGGCTCGGCTATTTCAGCGACGAGAAAGCCAAGGTTTTCCAGGATCTTAAGGCTATAGGGCGGGCGCTGGGGATGCCGACCTCGGTGCTGGTGGACGCTCAGGGCTGCGAGATCGCCACCATTGCCGGCCCGGCGGACTGGGACAGCGACGACGCCGTCAAGCTGATTACCGCGGCGATGAACCCGGTGGCGGCCGGGCTTTAGGGCATGGTCCCGACCCGGAGGGCCGCGTTAGCGCAAAGTGGGTACCGGTTTTCCCTCGGGACAAACGCGAGCGTTTGCCCGGAGATCATGCCCAAACAAGAACGACGGGTCTGTTCCGGCGAAGCCGATCAGGCCTTACGCCGCGATATTGAGGTTGCCGCCGATGCCGGCGCCGACATTGGCCAGCGACGGCTGGCCCGCGCCCAGCAGCGTCAGGACCGTGGATTTCTCGGCGTCGGCGTTGGATTTCATGATGGTGGCGGCGACCTGCATCTGCGTGTTGCCCGCCTGGGCGGCAAGCATACCGGTTACCATGCTCATCATATCCATAACGCACCGCCCTCCGTCGCGAGCCACGGTACAAGGCAAGGGTTAACGAAAGCTGGAGATCGGGCCTACCGCGTCGGGACCGGCTTTTCGCCGCGGTAGTCGTAAAAGCCGCGGTGGGTCTTGCGGCCGAGCCAGCCGGCTTCGACGTATTTGACCAACAACGGGCACGGCCGGTACTTGGAATCGGCCAGTCCCTCGTGCAGCACCTGCATGATCGACAGACAGGTATCGAGCCCGATGAAATCGGCGAGTTCCAGCGGCCCCATCGGGTGGTGCGCGCCGAGCTTCATGGCGGCGTCGATCGCCTCGACATTGCCGACGCCCTCATACAGCGTATAGATCGCCTCGTTGATCATCGGCAGCAGGATACGGTTGACGATGAACGCAGGGAAATCCTCCGACACCGCGACGTGCTTGCCGAGCTTGGTGACGAATTCCCTGGCCGCATCGAAGGTCGCGTCATCGGTGGCGATGCCGCGGATCAGCTCGACCAGCTCCATCAGCGGCACCGGATTCATGAAGTGAATACCGATGAAGCGCTCGGGCCGGTCGGTGGAGGCGGCCAGCCGCGTGATCGAGATCGAGGAGGTATTGGAGGCGACGATGGCCTCCGGCTTCAGCACCGCGCACAGATCGTGAAAGATCTTGCGCTTGACCTCTTCCTTTTCCACCGCGCTCTCGATCACCAGATCGCAGTCGGCGAGCCCGTCCATGGTCTCGGTGGAGACGATGCGCTCCAGCGCCTTCTTGCGCGCATCCTCGGTGATCATCTTCTTGGCGACCTGGCGCGACAGGTTGCCGTTGATGGTCGCCATTCCCGACTTCAGCCGATCGGCTGACACGTCGTTGAGCACCACGTCCAGTCCGGCCAGCGCCGCCACATGCGCGATCCCGTTGCCCATCTGGCCCGAGCCGATCACGCCGACCTTCTTGATCATAGCTGCCATATTGCCATCTCACCGGGGCGAGGCGCGCATCCCGCGCCTGCCCATCCTCTTTGCATGAACACCGGCCGGAGTCCGCTTCATCCGGCAGGCCACGTCAAACACCCGTTACTTGCCGAGCTTGCCGAGTTCCTCGGTCAGCTCAGGAACCGCCTGATAGAGATCTGCGACCAGGCCGTAATCGGCGACCTGGAAGATCGGTGCGTCCTCGTCCTTGTTGATCGCGACGATCACCTTTGAATCCTTCATGCCGGCGAGATGCTGGATCGCACCGGAAATGCCTATCGCGATATATAGCTCCGGGGCCACCACCTTGCCGGTCTGGCCGACCTGCCAATCGTTCGGCGCATAGCCGGCATCGACCGCAGCGCGCGACGCACCGACGCCGGCGCCGAGCTTGTCGGCGAGCGGCTCGATATATTTGGCGAAGTTCTCGCGGCTCTGCATCGCGCGGCCGCCCGACACGATGATTTTCGCAGATGTCAGTTCGGGGCGGTCGCTTTTTGCGACTTCCTCGCCGACGAAGCTCGAAAGGCCCGGATCAGCCGCCGTGGCCGCATTTTCCACCGGCGCGCTGCCGTCATTGCCGGCTGCGGCGAAGGTCGAGGTCCGCACCGTGATGACCTTCTTGGCGTCCTTCGATTTCACCGTCTGGATCGCGTTACCGGCATAGATCGGACGCTCGAAGGTATCGGGCGAAACCACCTTGATGATTTCCGACACCTGCATGACGTCGAGCAACGCGGCAACCCGCGGCATCACGTTCTTGAAGCGCGAGGTCGCGGGCGCGACGAAGGCATCATAGGAAGGGGCCAGCGCCACGATCAGCGCGGCCAGCGGCTCGGCGAGGTCGTGGGCGTAGGCGGGACCGTCCGCCAGCAGCACCTTCTTGACGCCGGACAGCTTGGCCGCGGCGTCGGCTGCGCCCTTGGCGTTTTCGCCGGCGACCAGCACATGCACGTCGCCGCCCAGCGCGGCAGCCGCCGTCAGCGCCTTGTTGGTGGAGTCCTTGATCGACGCATTGTCGTGTTCGGCAATCAGCAGCGTGGTCATCAGAGAACCCCGGCTTCATTCTTGAGTTTCGACACCAACTCGGCGACGTCCTTGACCTTGACGCCTCCCTTGCGGCCCGGCGGTTCGGAGGTCTTGAGGATCTCGAGATGGGCGGTGAGATCGACGCTGTAGTCGGCGGCGCTCTTCTCGGCGATCGGCTTCTTCTTCGCCTTCATGATGTTGGGCAGGCTGGCGTAGCGCGGCTCGTTGAGCCGCAGATCGGTCGTTACGATCGCCGGTCCCTTGAGTTTCACGGTCTGCAGGCCGCCGTCGACTTCGCGCGTCACCTTGAAATCGGTTCCATCGACTTCGAGCTTGGAGGCAAAGGTCGCCTGCGACCATCCGAGCAGCGCCGCCAGCATCTGGCCGGTCTGGTTCGAATCGTCGTCGATCGCCTGCTTGCCGAGAATGATCAGGCCGGGCTTCTCCTCGTCGGCGATGGCCTTGAGAATCTTCGCCACCGCCAGCGGTTCGACATTACCCTCGGCCTTGACCAGGATACCGCGGTCGGCGCCCATGGCGAGGCCGGTCCGGATGGTTTCGGCCGCCTGCGCGGGGCCGATCGACACCACCACCACCTCGGTCGCCTTGCCCGCTTCCTTCAGCCGCAAGGCCTCCTCGACGGCGATTTCATCGAACGGATTCATCGACATCTTGACGTTGGACAGTTCGACGCCCGATCCGTCGCTTTTGACGCGGACCTTGACGTTGTAATCGACCACCCGCTTTACCGGCACCAGAACCTTCATCGATCCTCTTTCGCTTCACTTTTCAGGCATTGATCGGCTTGGGCGCGGAACCTAAAGGTCCGGCCAACCCCGGTCAACGCGCGACGGCCAAAAATCGCCCCCAACCGGGGCGCTTTAACGATTCTGGCCGGGCACCCAAAGCACGTCCCCGGCGCCATTGTCGTTCACCGAGCGGCTGGCGACGAACAGGAAGTCCGACAGCCGGTTCATATACTGGATCGCGGCGTCGCCGACCGGTTCGTTGGGCTGGGCCGCGAGTTCCACCATGACGCGTTCCGCCCGGCGGCATATCGTGCGCGCCAGATGCAGATAGGCCGCGGCCGGCGTGCCGCCGGGCAGTACGAACGAGGTGAGCGGGGCCAGATGCGCATTCAGGCTATCGATGTCGCGCTCGAGGCGTTCGACCTGGCTCGACAACATCCGCAGCCGTTCCGCCTTGCCCTCGCGCTCGGGTACCGCGAGGTCGGCGCCGAGGTCGAACAAATCGTTCTGGATCAGGCCCAGCATCGCGTCGAGTTCGCGCGCCTGGCCGAGATGCAGCCGCACGACGCCGATCGCGGCATTGGTCTCGTCGACGGTTCCATAGGCTGAGATGCGCAGATCGTATTTGGGGCGCCGTTCGCCGCTGCCGAGCGCGGTGGTGCCGTCATCGCCGGTCCGCGTGTAGATGCGATTGAGAACCACCATAGCCCGCCTCCTCTAGCGCAGGATCCGATTGGATCGGATCCTGCGCCCGTTTGTTTGTTTGAGCATGATCTTTTCGGAAAACCGGTCCCCACTTTTCCGGATCATGCTCTAGTGCCCCATCGTCCAGACCGCGAGCATGGTGATCACGATCGCCACGAATTGCAGCAGCACCCGCAACCGCATCAGTTTCTGCGAGCGGTTCGGCGAACCGCCCCGCATCATGTTAACGAGACCCATGAGCAGCACCAGCGCGACGGCGCCGACGGCGATGGGAAGGACGATCATGCTGATGAAGGATGCCATGGCCGTATCTAACACCGTGCCGGGCGCTCCGCTACCGCGCACACGCAGCCGCCAACGATCTGGCTTTTAGTTCAATAATATCAGAAGGTAGCACGGTTCGTCGGGAGAACCCGTCCGCCACTGGCCAAGGTGAAATGTGAGGCAGCTCCGCTACGTCTATCTGGTCGTCATGGACGCGTTCTACGAGTTTCTCGCCGATGACGGCTGGGCGATCGCCAGCCACATCGCGCTGTCGACGCTGATGGCGCTGTTTCCGTTCCTGATCGTGCTGACGTCGCTGGCCGGCTTTTTCGGGTCGAAGGAACTCGCCGATCAGGCCGCCGGGCTGATGCTGCAGGTCTGGCCGCAACAGGTCGCCGATTCGCTGTCGGGAGAGATACACGACGTGCTCACCACCACCCGCGGCGACGTGCTGACCATCGGCGCGGTGTTGGCCGTCTACTTTGCCTCGAACGGCGTGGAAGCGCTGCGTGTCGCGCTCAACCGCGGCTATTCGGTGATCGAGCCGCGGCGCTGGTACTGGCTGCGGCTGGAATCGATCGGCTATACCTTGATCGCCGCCTTTACGGCGCTGGCGATGGCGTTCCTGATCGTGCTTTTCCCGCTGATGCTGGAGGCGGCCCGGCGCCATATTCCGCTGGTCGTCGAGAACAACGAACAATTTCTCAATGTCGCGCGCTACAGTATCACCATCGGAGCGCTGACCGTGGCGCTCTTCATCCTCCATGCCTGGCTGCCGGCGGGCCGCCGCGGATTCCTGCAGATCCTGCCGGGCATCGTCTTCACGCTGGTGGCCTCGCTGGTATCGGGCATCGTGTTCGGCCAGTATCTCGCGCGCTTCGCCAACAACTACGTCACGATGTATGCGGGCCTCGCCTCGGTCATCATCGCGCTGGTGTTCCTGTATTTCATCGCCGCGATCTTCGTGTATGGCGGCGAGTTGAATGCCGCGATCATCAAGTCGCGGCTGCCGCACGGCGTGTCGCTTCAAGCAGCGCAGTCGCTAGCGCCCTTGGACTCACAGGTTTGACCAGGAAGGCGTCGGCGCCGACCGCGCGCGAGGCCGCCTCGTCATCGCCGCGGCCCGACACCCCGATGATCGCGATGCGGCCGAACGGCGGGCTCAAGCCCCGGATTCGCCGGATGGTCTCGATGCCGTCGATGCCCGGCAGCACCATGTCCATCAGCACCGCGTCGAAGTCGCCCTGCGCGATTCGCTCGGCGGCAGCCTCGCCCCGCCCGATGAATTCGGCGCTATGGCCGAGTTCGGTGAGGATCGTATTGAGCACGACGCGGCCGAACGGATTGTCCTCGACGCCGAGGATGCGCAACGCCGGCGCCGGCGTCGCCGCGACAACGGCATTCGCGCCGGAACCGGCCGCCTTCGAGGCTTTGGCGCGGTTCAAAGTCACCGTCAGCGTGAAGGTGGTTCCGCCGCCGCGCCGCTGCGCAACGATGATGTCGCCACCCATCGCGCGCGCGATCTGCTTCACCGACGACAGTCCGAGCCCGGCGCCGCCGAAGCGGGATGCGATGGTGACGTTGGCCTGCGAAAACGGGCGGAACAAACGCTTGATCTCGTTCAGCGTGAGCCCGATCCCGCTGTCGGAAACCGAAAAGGAAACACCGACCTTGCCTTTGCCGCCACGCACCGGGACCACCTCGAACGCGACGCCGCCCTGTTCGGTGAACTTCACGGCATTGTCGATCAGGTTTTCCAGCGCGGCACGCAGCCGCACGGGATCGCCGACCACCAGCGCCGGAAGTTTTCCGGAAATTTCGACGTGGGATTGCAGGCCCTTTGCCGCCGCCCGGCCGGCCAGCGAATCGCCGGCGCTGCGCGCCAGCGCCCGCAGGTCGAAGAAATCCTGACGCATTCCGGCCACGGCGTGGCCGCCCCGGGCGGCGTCGACGAACAGGGTGGCAAGGCTCGCCAGATGTTCGGCGCCGGCCTTGATGGTATCGACCCAGCGCCGCTCCCGCTCGTCGAGGTCCGACGTCGCCAGGAGATCGCTGATGGCGAGAATTCCGGTGAGCGGGGTGCGGACCTCATGGGCGAACGCGGCGAGCGCGGCTTCGACCATGCCCGGTTCGGCCGTCGTCACGGCGCGGGTCTTGGCAACGGCCTTGCGCGCCTTGCGGGCGGCAAGGCCGGAAGCGCGCTTTTTCGAAGGCCGCTTTTTCGAAGGCCGCGTGGTGCGCCGTGAGCGCGATTTTGCCGCCATGATTCCCCTGACCCTGGCCGATCCCCACCATGCCACGGCGGGACGCGGAGAGTCACGCCGGAGGGGATTTTTCCCCTTTGCAATTGGTTCGCGGCAAGGCGCGCCCGCGATTAAGGCAGGCCGACCAGGCGGCGGATATCGGCCGGCGTCGCGCCCTGGCTGCGGAGTTCGCGAAGCCCGGTGGCCGCAGTCGACTTCGACAGCTTTCGGCCCGCGGCATCGAGGATGAGGCGGTGGTGCCGGTAGCGGGGCGACCGCAGGCCAAGCAACCGCTGCAGCAGCCGATGGACGCCGGTCGACCAGAACAGGTCCTGCCCCCGCACGACATCGGTCACGCCCTGCAGGGCGTCGTCGATCACCACCGAGAGATGATAGCTGGTCGGCGTCTCCTTGCGCGCCAGGATAACGTCGCCCCAGGCTTCCGGCCGGGCGGCCACGATCCCCGTCTCGTCGCCGGGACCTTCGCCGTGCTCGATCCAGGTCAACGCGCCGGCCCGCGCGCGCGCCGCTTCCATATCCAGCCGCCGCGCGTAGGGTGCGCCGGATCCGATCAGCCGCGCGCGTTCATCGGACGGCAGCGATTTCGCCACACCGGGATAGAGCGGCGCACCATCGGGGTCGCGCGGCCAGGGAGTCCGCGCCTCCCGCTCCGCCACCAGTCTTGCGATTTCGGCGCGGCTCTCGAAGGCCGGATAGACGAGGCCCAGACTCGAAAGTTTCTCGACCGTTTCGCGATAGACCGGAAGATGTTCGGACTGCCGCCGTACCGGGGGTTCCCACGTGATGCCGAGCCAGGCGAGATCCTCATAGATCGCGGCCTCGAATTCCGGCCGGCAGCGGGTGGCGTCGATGTCCTCGATCCGCAACAGCAAGCGGCCGCGAGCCTGACGCGCGGAATCGAAATTCAGCAATGCCGAATAGGCATGGCCGAGATGCAGATAACCATTCGGGCTCGGCGCAAAGCGGAAAACGGGTGGCATTGATCTCTTTCACGGGACATGGTGGTTTTAAGTCGCAATGCCCCTCCATCTCAACACCCAGGCCGATCTCGAAGAGGCCATCCACGCGCTGGTCAAGCAGGACCCGCGGCTCAAACCGGTATTCGAGATCGCCGGCATGCCGGCGCTGCGGCAGCGGGAGCCCGGCTTTGCGGGCCTCGCTGCGATCGTCTGCGGCCAGCAATTGTCGACCGCGAGCGCCGCGGCGATCTGGGCCCGCCTCACCGCCGCGTTCGATCCGTTTCACCACGAGGCGCTGCGCAAGGCGCGCGCCGACCGGCTGGGCCGGCTCGGCCTGTCGGCGGCGAAGATCAAGACCTTAAAGAGCCTGGCGCGCGAGATCGCCACCGAGCGGCTCAATCTCGATGTGCTGGCGAACGAGGACGCCGACGCCGCGCACAACACGCTCACCGCGCTGCACGGCATCGGCCCGTGGACCGCCGACGTCTATCTCCTGTTTTGCCTCCGCCATGGCGACGCCTGGCCTGCCGGCGATCTCGCCGTGCAGGAAGCGGTCAGAATCGGACTCGGCCTGAAGACACGGCCGACCGAAAAGCAGATGGCGCCGCTGGCCGAGCCGTGGCGCCCGATGCGCGGCGCCGCCGCGCATCTGTGGTGGTCCTATTACCGCGCCATCAAGAAGCGCGAGGGCGTAATCGGCGGCAAGGGCAGGCGACAATAACCGCGCGCAAATCCCGCCCTTTCTGCGCGATCCCAAACGGTATAGGTTTTTCCCGCAGGGAAACGCCGCGAAGACGGCCGGACAGAGAAGACGCCGATGCTGGACAAGACCGACGATGTTTCGATCGCCGCCGAAAACTGGCTGGCGCAATTCGAAAGCGCCATCGCGACGCCTGACGAACCCTCGTTAAAACCGCTGTTTCACCCGGAAAGCTATTGGCGCGACGTGCTGGCGCTGAGCTGGAATTTGCAGACCGTCAACGGCGCGAACGATATCTTGCGAGACCTGAAGGCTGACGCGGGCCGCGCCGCGCCGCGCGGTTTTGCGATTGATCCCGACCGCGCCGCGCCGCGCCGGGTGACCCGCGCCGGCACCAGCACGATCGAGGCGATTTTCAAATTCGAAACCGCGCAAGGCCGCGGCAGCGGCCTCCTGCGGCTGATCCCGGACGCCGCCGATGGCAACCGGCTGAAAGCCTGGACGCTGCTCACCGCGCTCGACGAGTTGAAGGGCTTTGAGGAGCAACTCGGCTCGTCGCGGCCGCGCGGCCAATCCTATTCGCGGGATTTTCGCGGGCCCAACTGGCTCGACCTGCGCAAGGCCGCGGCCGAATACGCCGATCGCGATCCCCAGGTGCTGGTGGTCGGCGGCGGGCAGGCCGGGCTTGCGATCGCGGCCCGGCTGAAGCAATTGCGGATCGACACGCTGATCGTCGACCGGGAGCTGCGCATCGGCGACAACTGGCGCAAGCGCTACCATGCGCTGACGCTGCACAACCAGGTCCAGGTCAACCACCTGCCCTATATGCCGTTCCCGCCGAACTGGCCCGTCTACATCCCCAAGGACAAGCTCGCCAACTGGTTCGAGACCTATGTCGACGCCATGGAGCTCAACTACTGGACCGGCACCGAGTTCGAGAGCGGCGCGTACGACGAAGAGAGACGGCGCTGGTCGGCAGTGCTGCGGCGGGCCGACGGTTCGAAGCGCGTCATGCATCCACGCCACGTCGTAATGGCCACCGGCGTCAGCGGCATTCCGAACCTGCCCGATATTCCCTCCCTGAAGAACTTCACCGGCACGGTGCTGCATTCCAGCCAATATGACGATGGCGAGGCGTGGAAGGGCAAACGCGCCATCGTGATCGGCACCGGCAACAGCGGCCACGACATCGCGCAGGACCTGCATTCGAGCGGGGCCGACGTCACCCTGGTTCAGCGCAGCTCGACCTTGGTCACCAATATCGAGCCCTCCGCGCAACTGGCCTATGCGGCGTATAACGACGGCACGCTCGAGGATAACGACCTGATCGCGACATCCATGCCGCTGACGCTGGCCAGGCGCAGCCACGTCATGCTGACCGAGCAATCCAGGAATCTCGACAAGGATCTGCTCGACGGGCTGACGCGCGTCGGCTTCAAGCTCGATTACGGCGACGGCGGCACCGGCTGGCAGTTCAAGTATCTCACCCGCGGCGGCGGCTATTATTTCAATGTCGGCTGCTCCGATCTGGTCGCCAGCGGCGCGATCAAGCTGATCCAGTTCGACGATATCGACTCGTTTGTCGCCGACGGCGTATGGATGAAGAGCGGCGACCGGCTGGCGGCCGACCTGATCGTGCTGGCGACGGGCTACAAGCCGCAGGAAGTTCTGGTGCGGAAACTGTTCGGCGATGGGGTCGCCAACCGCGTCGGCCCGATCTGGGGTTTCGGCGAGGGCCAGGAATTGCGCAACATGTACACCCGCACCCCGCAGCCCGGCCTCTGGTTCATCGCCGGCAGCCTCGCGCAATGCCGGATCAACTCGAAATACCTGGCGCTGCAGATCAAGGCGATCGAGGAAGGGCTGCTGCCGCCGGGCGCATGAGATCCGGCGGCCTCACGGCTCCTGATGATCCAGGATTTCCCGGACGATGAAGGATTCCGCGTGGCGCCAGGCCTTGTCGTTGTCGCCGCGGAAGGTGACGAGGCGATTGAAAACCACGTTCCGCGTCTTCAACTCGACAAGGTCGAACTTCGCCCATTGCACGAGCGTACTCATCTTGTGAAAGCTGCTGATCAAGAGATATTCGGCGCCCGCGGCTTGCGCCATGCCGAGCAACTGCCCTGCATCGATATCGCCAATCGAACAGGCATTGGGTGGGCAATCCAGCGCGACGTTTCGCACCTTTCCGCTCGCCGTCAGATCGGTGCGCAACGAGGCTTCGAATTCGCGCAAGCGCCGAAAGTGGTCGGCGCTCTGATCGACCACCTCGCCCGAGGTGTCGACATACTGGATTTCGGCAACCGCCAGAACGGGCGCCTCGCCTTGCGCCTGGCTTTGCAGAGCGGGACCGGTCGAGAAAAAGGCTGCGACGACCAAAACGAGGCCTGCTGACCGTAGTTTCATCGGCGTTTCCATGGGAACGGGTTCCTGTTTGCGATGCGGCTTGTTCGTCCCGTTACAACCATCCAGCCTATCACAGGTTGCTTTGACGCGGACACCGGTTTCACTGTTCCAATAGACGGCGCTGAATCAGCCAGCGCGCCCCACGGCTCCAGGCCGAGTTGGCGCCCGCGCGAAGGTCGGTCTGCTCGACATCGACGAGCGCTCCGGATTTGGCGTCGCGGATTTTGTAGGTGACCGCGTAATCCGTCCGGCTGATGCGCGTGACGATCCCCATCATGGACTGGTCCGCGTCGAGGCCGGCGGCGATCTTCGCTTCGCACCCTTCGCAATCGTGCAATTTGCCGGCTTTGGCCGTTTCGTCGCTCACCGCGCTGACGTCGACCAGCTGGTAGCGGCCGGATTGCGCGATCAGCCGGCGCGCCTCTTCGGTCGAAAGCCGCAACTGCTCGCGGTCGATGTCGTCGGGGGGAATGTACGCCGCGGCGGCGCTGAAATCTTCCAGTTCAAACGGAAAGACCGCAAGCTTGATCGGGGGCGGCGCGCCGGGTTCCGCCGCGTTGGCGACTGCGAATCCGGCAAGAGCCAATGCCGGAGCCAGGATGAAGGCAATGCCACGCATGGATGAACCCCAATGCTGCCAAATCGCCGCCATATCGCCCGACCCACGGCCACCGCGAAAGGGACGCCTTCCCCGGATTGACCGGGCAAAATGCCCGATCTAGCCTTGCCGTGCTTTCTTCCCGAGGAAACTTGCTTCTTAATGCGATGGGAATGGGAGGGAGCTTGCAACAGGTCCCTGAATCGGCGGCGGGCCCCGCGAGGGCCGTCGATCTGAAGCTGCGGCTGGCGTTGCGCGTCGCGGCGCTGGCGGCGGTTTGCTTCCTCGCCGTCGCGGCCTACGTCTTGTTCGACAGCGACCGGGTCACCCGGGCACGGGCGAGCCGCATCGCTGAAATCGTCGCCAAGGATATTTCGTTGCAGCAGGCGCAGGTGCAATGGTTTTCCTTGTCGCCCGATCGGACGCCGGATCTGCAACGGGTGGCGGCGCCGTTGATGGAGCCTGGCCTCTGCATCGCCTATCGGAATGACGCCGGAGATTTTCGCCAGGGCATTTGCAGCGGCGCGCTCGCCGACGACACCGTTGCACCGGAAAGCTTCGCCGCGCTCTATCGCGCCTTCTTTCATCCGGGCGAGCCGGTCTCGATGCCGCTCCTCGTCGACGGCAAGGCCGGAGGCGTGGCGGTCGCGACCTTCGACCCTGCCACGCAGATCGGCCAGAGCTGGCGCGAGACCAGCCGCCTGCTCTCCATCATGGCGTTCGCCCTGGCGGGGCTTTGTCTCGCGGTCTACGCCGCGCTCGCGCGCGCGCTGCGGCCGACGCACGTCATTCGCACCGGGCTGACGCGGCTTGCGGCGAACGATCTTTCCGCGCGCCTGCCCAGTTTCGATCTCGCGGAACTGTCAGCCATTTCCGACGTCTTCAACGCGCTGGCGCAGAAGCTGCAGGCTACGCTTGCCGAACGCAACGCCTTGACGCGAAAGCTGATCGCCGTGCAGGACGAGGAGCGGCGCCATCTTGCCCGCGAATTGCACGATGAATTCGGCCAGTCGCTCACCGCCATCGCCGCGCAGGCCGCCGCTGCCACCCATACGGCGGAGCGCGAATGCCCGCCGCTGCTCGAGGAATGCCGGGGCATCTCGCGCACGACGGCGGGCATGATGGAAAAGTTGCGCGGCGCGCTCGTGCGCCTGCGCCCGCCCGATGTCGAGGAACTCGGCCTCACGCTGAGCCTGGAAAGCCTGGTTGCGAGCTGGAACGGCTTCGAAAAGGGCCGCACCCGATTCGACATCGCCATGTCAGGCAAGGTCGACGATCTGCCGCCGAGCGTCTGTGCGAGCCTCTATCGCATCGCGCAGGAGGCGATCACCAATGCGGCGAAGCACGCCCAGGCGAGGTACGTGCGACTGCGTCTCGAGGCGGGACACGCCGACATCGTCCTGAGCGTCGAGGACGACGGCGAGGCTAGGGAGGCAAGTCTCGCGCCGAAGGCCGGCATGGGACTTCTCGGCATGCAGGAGCGGGTCGTCTCGCTCGGCGGAACGCTGCGGTTCGAGCGGCCGGCGGCGGGCGGCGCCCGGCTTGTCGCGACCATCCCCAATATGGGAGCGGAACCTTGAGCAGGCCCGACGCGAGGAACTTCACGCGTATCATGCTGGCGGACGATCATGCCATCGTGCGCGAGGGCTATCGCTCGCTGCTGCACAAGCAGGAGCGCCTCCAGGTCGTCGCCGAGGCCGCCGACGGCGCCGATGCCTATCGCGTCTACAAGGAGGCCAGGCCCGACCTCGTCATCATGGACGTATCGATGCCGGGAATCGGCGGGGTCGAGGCGATCCGGCGGATTCGGCAATGGGACAATGCCGCGCGCATCCTCGTATTCACCATGCACCAGAGCGCCGCCTATGCGGTGCAGGCGATCAAGGCGGGCGCACGCGGCTTTGTCACGAAAAGCAATCCGCCGGAAGCGCTGTTGCGCGCGATCGCCGAGATCATGGCCGGGCGCATCGCGCTCAGCCCCGATATCGACCACGAACTCGCCATCAACCGGCTCGCCGACGAACCTTCGGCCGTCGACGTGCTGAGCCCACGGGAATTCGAAATCCTGCGCATGTTGCTGGCCGAAAAATCCGTGGATGATATCGCCGAGACCTTGCATATCAGCGTCAAGACCGCGGCCAACACGCGCTACCTGATCCGCGCCAAGCTCGGCGTCGCGTCCGACATCGAACTCGTACGCCTGGCGCTTCGCCAGCGGATCATCGCCGCGGAGGATATCGTGTGCTGACCTCGAAGCCTCATTCCGCCTTGATGTTGGAGGCCCTGATGATCGGCCACCAGCGCTCGGCCTCGGCTTTCTGGAACGCCCGCAACGCCTCCGGCGATTGCTGCGCCGGCGGCGTGATCTGGATGCCGAGATCGTCCAGCCGCTTCTTCACCGCGGGATCGGCGAGCACCTGGACCAGAGTGGCGTTGAGCTTCGCGACGATGTCCTTCGGCGTGTCCCTGGGCACCCACAATCCGTACCAGAGCGAGGCGAAGAAGCCGGGCAGTCCGGCCTCGTCCGCGGTCGGAATATCCGGCGACGACGGCAACCGCGTCCGCCCCGTGATGGCGAACGGCTTGACGCTGTGGGATGCGACCAGCGACTTGAAGTTGGAGGACGGCTCGATCATGAAATCGATCTGTCCCGCCAGCAGATCCTGCATCGCCGGCGCATTGCCGCGATACGGCACGAACTGAAATTTCGTGCCGGTCTCCTTCTGGAACGATATCCCGGTGAGATGACCGGTCGCGCCGACGCCGGCGATGCCCACCGACGCCTTGTCGGGATTGGCCTTGAGCCAGGCGATCAGCCCCTTCAGATCGTCCGCGGGCAGGTTCTTCTTGCCGACGATCAGAAGCGGCTCGCTGCCGATCTGGATGACCGGCTCGAGATCCTTCAACAGGTCGAAGGACAGCGCGTAGAGCCCGCCGGTCAGCATATGCGTGGTCGAGGTGCCGATCGAGAGCGTGTAGCCGTCGGCGGGCGAACGCACGGCGCGGCCGACGCCGATGCTGCCGGCGGCGCCCGCGACGTTCTCGATGATGATGGGCTGGCCCAGGATCGGCCGCATGTTCTCGGCCAGGAAGCGGGCCAGCGTGTCGGTGGCGCCGCCGGCGGGAAACGGCACGATCATGGTGATCGGATGCGCCGGATAGTTTTGCGCGACGGCCATGCCGGCCGATCCCAGAGTGAGGATGGTCGCGGCCATCATCGTCAGCCATTTGCGCATGTGTTCCCCCCGGATGACGCGTTTGCAACGCATTCTAGACTTTTTTGACGCGTGCCGCGCGCCGATCAAACCTCGCCCAGCACCTCGCGCCGCCGTTGTTCGGATTCCTCCGCATAGCGCCGCATCGCGTGGGCTTCGCTCAAAACCCCGATCGGCCGGTGTTCGCCGTCGATATCGACCACGGCGAGGGACTCCGCTTCGGCGGCGTCGAACACGGCGATGGCCTCCTGGATATTCATGCCGGGATGCAGCACGACATCGCGAAAATGCAGAATGCCGATCAGGCCCTTGTCCGCCTCGATGTCCGGCGCATGCGCGTCGGCGACCAGCGCCAGCCCGACATAGCGGCCCGATCCATCGACCGCGACCACCTGGTTTTTCGAGCCCAGCGGGAATTTCTCGCGGAATTCCTCGATGCCCATGTTGGCGTTCACGGTGGCGAGATCCTGCCGCATCAGGCTGCGCACCGTGAGGTCGCGGATCCAGCCGATGTCGGCGGCGCTGCGGATGGTCTCGCCGCGCAGATGCAGCCGCCAGGTCGCGAAGGAATAGCCGAACAGTTCGCGAGTGATCTGGGTCGAGATGATGACCGCGACCAGCACGGCGGTGGTGAGCCAGAGATTGCCGGTCGATTCCAGCGCGATGAACGACATCGTCAGCGGCCCGCCGATGACGGAGGCCGACAGCGCGCTCATGCCGATGATGGCATAGACGTTCGGGTTGAGGTTAAGGCCCGGCCAGATCACATCGAAGCCGCCGGCGAACAGATGGCCGCCGAGCGCGCCCAGGAACAGCGTGGCGAAGAACAGGCCGCCGCGAAAGCCCGATCCCAGCGATATCACCGAGGCGATCGCTTTCAGGACGAAGATGGTCGCCAGCACCGTCAACGGAATGGACACGAATCCGGCAAAATGCAGCGCTCCATGCCCTGATGACATGACCTGCGGCGTGATCAGGGCGAGCAGGCCGACGCCGAGACCGCCCAGCGCCGGACGCAGCGGCGGCCACAGCCGGGTCCTGGCCAATAGCTGCTCGCACAGCGCCACGCCGCGCATGATGGCGATGCCGAACAGCGCCGCCAGAACCCCGAGCAAGGCCGCGATCGCGAGATCGCGGCCGAGCACGTCGCCGACCGGGCCAACGCCGACGCCGAGCGACAGCACCGTGAAGGCGTGTGCAACGAAATAGCCTGCCACCGCAGCGACGCCGACTGGGGTCAGGCTGGCCGGCGTATAGCCGCCGATCACGAGCTCAAAGGCATAGAAGGCGCCGGCAAGCGGCGCGCCGAATGCGCCCGCGATCGCGGCCGCGGCGCCGCAGCCGACCATGATGCGCTGATCGGCGCGGCGCAGATGAAAGCCGCGGCCCAATGAGGCGGCGAGGCCGCTGGCAAGCTGGGTATAGCCCGCTTCCAGGCCGACCGAGGCGCCGACGCCGGAGGACCATACCGTCTGCGAGGCCACGATCACGCTGCCGCGGAACGACATCCGGCCGCCATGGAGCGCGTTGGCCTCGATCGGGTCGACCTCGCGGGCCGGCCGGAACCGCTGCAGCACCAGGAAAGCCACACCCAGTAATAGTCCGCCCAGGCTCGGGACCAGCAGCGCGCGCAGGGGATCGATCGCGTATTGGCTCGACAGCCGTTCCCCGATTTCGATGTTAAACAGCAGCACATGCATGCCTTCGACCGCGGCGCTCATGGCCGCCACGACCAGTCCGCCGGTCACGCCGATCAGCGCCGCGAGCACGACGAGGCTGGTTTCGTGGGCACGAACGAACGCCCGCAGCCGGCGCGGCGCCTCGAGAAAACGCGACTTGGTGACCATTCTTATTGAACCCGTATACGGCCGAAAAAAGCCGCCCGCCTTCGTTTAGCGGTGTTCATGCCGGTCATGCAACCCGGGCCGGTCGGGGGCCGATAAGGCCCTCAACGCTCTTCACAATCCCGTCACGCTGCCTGTAGTATGTCATCACATGCTGCTTCGCAGCTAACATGGGAGTCAGGAGCGTTAATTGAACGCACATGTCTCGCAAGGCGGTTGGCCGGTACTGGTGCTCAATGCGGACTTCCGGCCGCTGAGTTATTACCCGCTGTCTCTCTGGTCGTGGCAGGACGCGATCAAGGCGGTGTTTCTCGATCGCGTCAACATCGTCGAGCATTACGACCGCGCGGTGCGCAGTCCCACCTTCGAGATCCAGCTGCCGAGCGTGGTGTCGCTGAAATCCTTCGTCAAGCCGACCACGCATCCCGCCTTCACCCGGTTCAACGTGTTCCTGCGCGACCGCTTCGTCTGCCAGTATTGCTCGGCCCATGACGACCTCACCTTCGACCACATCATCCCGCGCAGCAAAGGCGGCCAGACCACCTGGGAAAACGTCGTCGCCGCCTGCTCGCCGTGCAATCTGCGCAAGGGCAATCTGACGCCGCAGCAGGCGCGGATGTTTCCGCGGCAACACCCGTTCGCGCCGACGGTGCACCAGCTCCACCGCAACGGACGGCTGTTCCCGCCGAACTATTTGCACGACAGCTGGCTCGACTATTTGTACTGGGATACGGAGCTCGATCCGTAAGCGGAGAGTACTCATCGGTGTGCTGGGACTCATAAGAGTGTCAAAGGACACATATGAGTGTCACGTTTTTCGTCGGCCAAACCGCCCGAAAACTGCAACCTTAGATGATGACCGCCCGCTGGCGGGTGCGGAATCGGCTGTAAAGACGGCGCTTCCGCGATTAGCGGCAGCGGTCAAGCTGCCGAAGCAGGCCGTCGTGAGCGAGATGGACGTCCCTATCAAAAATGGAAACAACTGTCATTCGGCCTGCAATATTGACCCCCTAAGCCGGGGGATCGGCGTCCAAAATTGACCCCCTATAGAT
>JBGPSI010000027.1:0-34179 GCA_041490045.1 Bradyrhizobium sp. | reverse complement strand
TCATCTAAGTCCCTGTATTTGAGTCGGTTTTCAAGATGTGTGCATGCCCTAGGGCGAAAGCCGGGACCCATAACCACAGCCGGTTCTAATTGATCGGGATGGTTGCAACAAGCGCCGTGCAAGATACCCGGTGTCACGGCGTATGGGTCCCGGCTTTCGCCGGGACGACGCAGAATTTGCGGACGCGTACTCGCTTACAAACTCAGGCCTCGCCCTCGGTATCGAACATCGCGGCGCTCATGGCCTCGGACGCTGACTTGCCGGCCCAGACCACGAACTGGAACGCCGGGTAATAGCGCTCGCAGGCGTGGATGGCGCCGACCAGCATGCTCTCGCATTGCGCGCTCGAGGCGGTCAGCCCGCCCGGCAGCGGCAACGCCTGCCGGTACATGATCATGCCAGTATGGGTCCAGATGTCGAAATGTCCGATCCACAGCTGCTCGTTGATGGCGGCGATCAGCCGCTGCACCTCAGGCCTGCGTGCCTGCGGAATCTTCATGTCGAAGGCACAGGCCAGATGCAGCGCCTCGATCTCGTTCATCCAGGTGAAGGACAATTGGTAGTCGGTCCAGTCGCCCTTGGAGACGATCGTCACTTCGTCTTCGCCGGAGCGCTCGAACGACCAGTTGTTATCGGCGGCGATGTCCTCGACGACCGCGAGCGGATTGATCCGGGAGTCGATGATGCCTTCGAGGAGGGACATGCCAGCTCGACCTTGCCTTTGCCGTTAAAGATACGATGGTTGCTACACACGCGGCAGGCCGACGCGCATCTAATGCGTCGCTGCCAACTGCAATCCCACGGGGTTACCGCAGCCTGCGCGGATCAAGTGATGTGATTTGCGGAATCGGCGCAACCGACCCCGGAGTCCATCCACAGGCAAAGCGCGGCTCGTCCACAGCTCTTCGGTGGCGTTAACTTTTGCAATGAGAACAAACCGGAATCGGATTCGCGGCATCCGAGTCCGGCGCGCCGGATGCCCGCGGTCAGCGGCCGGATCGGCTTGGTCTCAGCCGTTAATTTGGGCATGGGGACATGCGCTTTCCCCATGGGGAAGGTTCTTGCTGGCAGCGTTGCCCTTCGCCATACTTGATCTCAGGCTGCTCATCCCGGGCGGCCGATGTTCTCAGGGCGGGGTGAAACTCCCCACCGGCGGTAAGGGTGAGAAAGCCCAAGCCCGCGAGCGCCTTCTTCTTCCGGCAATTTCTCCCGAAATTTCTCGGGGAGATTCCTTGGAGAAGAAGGGTCAGCAGATTCGGTGTGACTCCGAAGCCGACGGTTAAAGTCCGGATGAAAGAGAACGGTCGCGTCAGCCCGCGCATGCGCGTGGGCTCGTCGTTCCGTGTGCCCTGATTCTGGTCCTGAAAGAGGAAAGCCATGAATCAGATGTTGCAAGATACTCCCCACGACGCCGAAGTAAGCGAAGCTCCCGAAACGGTGGACCGCCCGCCGGTTCCCGCGCATCCGCGCTTTGCAAAACCGCAGCGGGTCGCCTTCGTGCAATCCTCCTGGCACCGCGAGGTGGTCGAGGAATGCCGGATCGCCTTTCTGGCGGAAATGGAGCGGCGCCACGTCACCAATATCGACGTGTTCGAGGTGCCGGGCTCATTCGAAATCCCGCTGCACGCGCAGATCCTCGCCAAGACGCGGCGCTATACCGCGATCGTCGCGGCCGGGCTCGTGGTCGACGGCGGCATCTACCGCCATGAATTCGTCGCCGACACGGTGATCAAGGCGCTGATGGATGTGCAGTTGCGCACCGAGGTGCCGGTGTTTTCCGCGGTGCTGACGCCGCAGCAGTTCCACGAGAGCGCGGCGCATGTCGAATTCTTCCGCAAGCACTTCGTCATCAAGGGCATCGAAGTGGCGGAAGCCTGCACGACGACGCTGCACAGCCTGGAGCGGCTGCGCGGCCAGGTCGCCGCCGGGATCGCATAGTCAGCGAGGCGCTTATCACCTCTCCCCGCTCGCTCGCGGGGAGAGGTCGAAATTCGTGACAGCGAATTTCGGGTGAGGGGGTTTCACCACGCATTGGGTATTCGCGGAGGCCGACTGTTGCGCCGCAACAAAGTCGCTCCCCCCGCGTCCCGTCGCCGCTGCTCGATCATCTTTATGGGCCACTGTGATCGCTAACAGCATGCAGATACCTTCTGACAGTCGGGATATTTACGGGCGATTATCATTATCGACGTATGCATTTGAAGGATGGAACACTCGTCAGCCCTCACGGCATCTCGCTGGTCGCCATGGGTCGGTGCCACCGGCCTTTTGATCGCGAGCTTTGTCGGCATCGCGGCGCTGTCGCTGCAGGTGCGGCCCGGCACGGAGATTGTTGCCGTGGCCTTTCCGCCCTGGTGGAGCGCGCAACGGATTTTTACGGCTGCGGCTTCGGCCAATGCCGCTGTCGTCAGGATTACCGCGATACCTTCGCTTCTCGTGGTGCAGCCGGACGGCCGTGACGGACTGGCGCGGCTGCGCGAAGCCGGCGCCTGGCTTGCCATCGATCCGCAGGCGGTCGCCGCCTGTCTCACGAAATAAAGCCTTTGGGGGAATTGAACATGATCGTCGAGAGCAAGGATCTGGAAGCGTTGCGCGAAACCACCAGCAAGGCCCTGATCGCCCTGCTCTGGATTCATCTTCCGATCGCGGTCGCGATCGGAATGGTGCGCGGCTCCGACTGGCTGTTGCCCGCGGTCTTCATGGCGGTGCTGGCCACTGCGGCGACCCTGTCATGGCGCATGGCCGGCAACGGCCTGTCGACGCGCCTGACCTTTGCGGTTGCGCTGATGGGCGGCGTGTCGGTGTTTGCCTATCAGCTCGCCGGTCACGCCTGGCAGATCGACGTACATATGTATTTCTTCGCGGCGCTGGCGCTATTGGTCGCCTATTGCGACTATCGGCCGATCGTGATCGGCACCGTCGCGGTCGCGCTCCACCATCTGATCCTGAATTTTCTGCTGCCGGCGGCGATCTTCCCGGGCGGCGGCGATCTCGGGCGCGTGGTGCTGCACGCCGTCATCCTGGTGATGGAAGCCGCCGTTTTGATCTGGCTCGCCCACCAGCTGTCGCAGCTGTTCGAAACCACGGCGCAGAAAACCGCCGAAGTCGAGGCCGCCCACGCCGCCGAGGCGCGCGCCCAGGCCGAGCGGATCGAGGCCGATCACCTGGCCAAGCAGGATCGCGACAAGGCGCGGCGCGATCTGGCGTCCGACTTCGAACGCAAGGTCGGCCACATCGTCCAGGCGGTTGCGGTCGCAGCCTCCGAGATGCAGGCAATCTCTTCGTCGATGAGCTCCAGCAGCGAGGAAACGGCGCGCCAGGCGGCCGCCGCCGCGATGGCCTCGACGCAGGCGTCCGGCAGCGTCGGCACCGTCGCCTCGGCCACCGAGGAACTCACGGCCTCGATCGGCGAGATCAGCAAGCAGGTGACGCGTTCGGCGCAAATCGCCGAAAAAGCCGCCGAGGAGGCGCGCCGCACCAACGTCGTCGTTGAGGGGCTGGCATCCGGCACCCAGAAGATCGGCGAAGTGGTGACGCTGATCCAGAGCATCGCCAGCCAGACCAACCTGCTCGCGCTGAATGCGACGATCGAGGCCGCCCGCGCCGGCGAACACGGCCGCGGATTTGCCGTGGTCGCGAGCGAAGTCAAGGCGCTGGCCAACCAGACCGCCAAGGCGACCGAGGAAATTTCCGGGCAGATCCAGGACATCCAGAGCGCGACCGGACAGGCGGTCGCCGCGATCCAGACCTTCGTCGGCACCATCGCGGAGATCAACGAGATTTCCGGCGCGATCGCCAGCGCCGTGGATCAGCAGAACGGGGCGACGCGCGAGATTGCGGGCAACGTCCAGCAGGCAGCCACCGGCACCAGCGAGGTGACGGATAACATCCTCGGCGTCAAGGAAGCGGCCAACGAAGCCGGCGTCGCCGCCTCCAAGCTGCTCGCGGCGTCGACCGGATTGTCGTCGCAGTCCGACCAGCTCAAGATCGAGGTCAACGGCTTCCTCGGCTCGATCCGCGCGGCATAGAGCGTTTTCGAGCGAAGTGGATACCGGTTCGCGTGAAGAAAACGCATCAAAACAAGAATCCAGAGCTTCGGTTCTGATTCAATCAGAACCGATCAGGCTCTAGCCCGCGCGTCGGGGCCGCAGGCCGCGATCACGTCAGCGTACCGGCCGATCGGGATCGATTGTCATTTCCGCCGCCGCGCCTATAAACTTAAGGCCATGGGAGGAGGCACGCCCGTGGAGACGGGCGGCCGAGACGATCATGTTCGAAGGACACGATCCCTATCTCGTCGCGCTCTCGGTGGTGATCGCGATCCTGGGTGGTTACACCGGCTTTGGCCTCGCCGCGCGAATCCGCGGCACGCCGGGCGTGAGCCAGCGCGTCTTGCTGTCAGGCGCCGCCGGCTTTCTCGCGATCGGCATCTGGACCATGCATTTCGTCGGCATGCTGGCGGCGCCGATTCCGCCCGACGCCGTCTATCTCGTGCTGCCCACCATCGTCTCGTTCCTGATCTGCGTGCTGGTGGTCGGCGTTTCCCTGTTTTTCCTCTCGATTGGCGAGCCGTCGCAGCGCCGCGTGATCTCGTCGGCGGTGCTGTTGGGGGCCGGGATCGTCAGCATGCATTATGTCGGCATCCACGGCCTTGCCGGCAATTTTGCGATCCGGCACGACGGCGCGATGATCCTGCTGTCGATCGGAATTGCGATCGTCGCCGCCTATGGCGGCCTGCGCGTGTTCCTGGCTCGCCAGGACGGCATCCGGCTGATCGCGAGTTCGATCGCGTTCGGCGTCGCGGTCTCCGGCATGCATTACACCGCGATGTACGGCATGCATTTTGTTCCGCTTTCGGAAGGGACGCATCAACACATGGGCGGCCTTGCCGCGTCGCAGCAAATCCTGTCGGTGGTGGTGGCGGTGCTCTGTTTTGTCATTGCGGCCGGCTTCCTGTTGTCGCTGGTCCCGGATCCGCGCCGGCAGACGCCGGCCGTCGCCGCGCCCTCGATCAACCCTGCGACGACGGGAACGGCGGCGCTCGAGGCCGCGCCGCCGCCGCCGCCGGAGGCGGGCGCGGTCACCGTACCGCCGCCACGGCCGATGGTGGCGCCGCTCGGCGGCCTCGGCCAGCCGCCGCGCGCCGCACCCGCGCCGCGGCTGCCGATCGAAGGCGCCAACGGCACCCATTTCATCGACGTCGCCGATGTCAGGAGCGTCCGTGCCGATGCTCATTATACAAGGGTGCATGACGGCACCCGCGAGCGGATGTGCCCGTGGTCGATCTCGGAAGCCGAGGCCCAGCTCGATCCCGGCCTGTTCGTCCGCGTCCACCGCAGCCATATCGTGGCGATCCCGCACGTCAGCTTCGTCCGCAAGGAGGGCGACGGCGCGGTGATCGAGCTCGACGGCCCGTCGCCGCACCGCGTTCCCGTCAGCCGCGCCAAGATCGCCGAGGTCAAGGCGAGGCTGGGGCTCGCAAGGCGCAACCATCACGCCTGAGTCCTTCTCCCTCGCCCCGGTCTGAACATCTTCGCGGGGAGAGGGCTGGGGTGAGGGCTATTTCCGCAGATTCTGACGCAGAAGTCCCGCGGTGAGCCCCTCACTCGAAATTCTCGCGATGCGAGAATTTCGACCTCTTCCGGCAAGCAAGCGGGGCGAGGTGAGCGTAGACCCTCTCGATTAGGTCGCAAACGCTGACGCATTTCGTGCGGAGGTTTCCGCTATTCGTGCGAATTCCCCCTGCTGGTGACCTCGCGGCCGTCTCCGCCTTGTTTGCGAACAATTCCCATAAGAGCTTCCGCGCCGACGTCTGAGCTTAAAAACATAAAGACGCATGGAGGAGACGATGATCCCTGGCCCGTTCAGCTATCACCGGCCTGCGACCGTGGCCGATGCGGTCAAGCTACTCTCGACATTGGGCGACGAGGCCCGGCCGCTCGCCGGCGGCCACAGTCTGGTCCCGATGATGAAGCTTCGGCTCGCCACCCCCGAACATCTGGTCGACCTGCACGGCATCGCCGGCCTCAAAGGCATCCGCCGCGACGGCAACAAGATCGTGATCGGCGCGATGACCACCCAGCACGACCTGCTGGCGTCGGACGAGATCGCCAAATCGCTGCCCATTCTGCACGAGACTGCGCTTCTGATTGCCGATCCGCAGGTGCGCTACATGGGCACCATCGGCGGCAATGTCGCCAATGGCGATCCCGGCAACGACATGCCGGCGCTGATGATGACCTTGGGCGCGGGCTACCGGCTCGAGGGCCCCGCCGGCGCCCGCGAGGTCGCGGCGACCGAGTTCTATCAGGGCGCCTATTTCACCGCGCTCGAGCCCGGCCAGATCCTGACCGCCATTTCCATTCCGGCGCCGACCGCGGGAAGCGGCTACGCCTACGAGAAACTGAAACGCAAGATCGGCGACTACGCCACCGCGGCGGCTGCGGTGATGCTCACCATGTCGGGCGGCAAAGTCGCGACCTGCACGATCGGCCTCACCAATCTGCACGAAACGCCGCTGCTGGCTGTCGACGCGGCGAAGGCCGTGATCGGAACCAGCCTCGACGCGGCGAGCCTGAGAAAGGCAGCCGCGGCGGCGGAGGCGATCATGTCGCCGGCTTCGGATGCCCGCGGGCCGGTCGAATACCGCAAACATGTCGGCGGCATCATGGTGACGCGGGCGCTGCAGCGCGCCGCTTCGCGCGCTGTTTAAGAACAAGGGGAGGGAACAAAAATGGCAAAGACCCATGTGACCATGAAAGTGAACGGCGCCGAGGTCGAAGGCCTCGTCGAACCGCGCACGCTGCTGGTGCATTTCATCCGCGAGAACCTGCAACTCACCGGCACCCATATCGGCTGCGAGACCACCCATTGCGGCGCCTGCACCGTCGATCTCGACGGCATGTCGGTGAAGAGCTGCACGGTGTTCGCAGTGCAGGCCCAGGGCTCCGAGATCACCACCATCGAGGGCGTCGCCAACGCCGACGGTTCGCTGTCGGCGTTGCAGGAAGGTTTCCGCATGATGCACGGCCTGCAATGCGGCTTCTGCACCCCCGGCATGATCTTGCGCGCGCAACGCTTGCTGCAGGAGAACCCGCGACCTTCGGAGGAAGAAATCCGGATGGGCATTTCGGGCAATATCTGCCGCTGCACCGGCTACCAGAACATCGTCAGGGCAATCCAGTACGCCGCCGACAAGATCAATGGCGTTGAATTCAAGGAGGCTGCGGAATGAACGACATGACTCCCACGCGGGAACAACGCGAAGCCAGTCTCGAAGGCATGGGCTGCAAGCGCAAGCGCGTCGAGGATGCGCGCTTCACGCAAGGCAAGGGCAATTATGTCGACGATCTGAAACTGCCGGGCATGCTGCACGGCGATTTCGTCAGGTCGCCGCACGCGCATGCGCGGGTGAAATCCATCAACTCGGAAGAGGCGCTCAAGGTGCCCGGCGTATTGGCTGTCATCACCGCCGAGACGTTGAAGACCGTCAACCTCGCCTGGATGCCGACGCTCGCGGGCGATGTGCAGATGGTTTTGGCCGACGGCAAGGTGCTGTTCCAGAACCAGGAGGTCGCCTTCGTGGTCGCCACCGACCGCTATGCCGCCGACGACGGCATCAACAAGGTGGTGGTCGAATACGAACCGCTGCCGGTGGTGATCGATCCGTTCAAGGCGATGGACAAGGATGCACCGGTGCTGCGCGAGGACCTCGCCGGCAAAACAACCGGCGCACACGGCCCGCGCAAGCATCACAACCACATCTTCGAGTGGACCGTCGGCGACAGGGATCTCACCGATGCCGCGTTCAAGAAGGCCGATGTCACGATCAAGGAGATGATCTCCTATCACCGCACCCATCCGTCGCCGCTGGAGACCTGCCAGTGCGTCTGCTCGTTCGACAAGATCAGGGGCGAACTGACGATCTGGGGTACCTTCCAGGCCCCGCACGTGATTCGTACCGTGGTGGCGCTGATCGCCAAAATCCCCGAGCAGAAGATCCATGTGATCTCGCCCGACGTCGGCGGCGGTTTCGGCAACAAGGTCGGCGCCTATCCCGGCTATATCTGCGCCGCGGTGGCCACGATCGTGACGGGAAAACCCGTCAAATGGGTGGAGGACCGCATCGAGAACCTGACGGCCACTTCCTTTGCCCGCGATTACCACATGACGACCGAGATCGCCGCGACCAGGGACGGCAAGGTCACGGGTCTTCGCGTCCATGTGCTCGCCGATCACGGCGCGTTCGACGCCTGCGCCGATCCGTCGAAATGGCCGGCCGGCTTCTTCAACATCGTCACCGGATCCTACGACTTCCCGACGGCGCATTTGTCGGTGGACGGCATCTACACCAACAAGGCGCCGGGCGGCGTCGCCTACCGCTGCTCGTTCCGGGTGACGGAGGCGGCCTATTGCATCGAGCGCGGCATGGATATTCTCGCGCAGAAGCTCGGGATGGATCCGGCGGAATTGCGGCTGAAGAACTTTATCAGGAAGGAGCAGTTCCCGTATCACTCCGCGCTGGGCTGGGAGTATGATTCCGGCGACTATCACACCGCCATGAAGAAGATGATGGACACGGTCGACTATGCCGGCCTGCGCAAGCAGCAGGCGGCGCAGCGCGCGGCGTTCAAGCGCGGCGAGACCCGCGAGATCATGGGCCTCGGCGTCTCCTTCTTCACCGAGATCGTCGGCGCCGGTCCGTCGAAGAATTGCGACATCCTCGGCATCGCGATGTTCGATTCCTGCGAGATCCGGCTGCATCCGACCGGCGCGGGCATTGCCCGGGTCGGCACCAAGAGCACCGGCCAGGGCCACGAGACCACCTGGGCGCAGATCATCGCCACCGAGATCGGCATTCCCGCCGACAACATCATGGTCGAGGAAGGCAACACCGATACCGCGCCTTACGGGCTCGGCACCTACGGTTCGCGCTCGACGCCGGTGGCGGGGGCCGCGATTGCCATGGCCGCGCGAAAGATCAAGGCGAAAGCGCAGATGATCGCCGCCTACAAGCTCGAGGTGCATGAAGGCGACCTCGAATGGGATATCGACGGGTTCCGCGTCAAGGGCCTGCCGGAGAAGACGATGTCGATGAAGGACATCTGCTGGGCGGCCTACAACTCGGTGCCGCCGGGCATGGAACCGGGGCTGGAGGCGGTGAGCTATTACGATCCGCCCAACATGACGTATCCTTTCGGCGCCTATATCTGCGTGATGACCATCGACGTCGATACCGGGGTCTACAAGATCAAGCGCTTCTACGCGCTCGATGACTGCGGCACCCGCATCAACCCGATGATCATCGAGGGTCAGGTGCATGGCGGCCTGACCGAGGCCTTTGCCATCGCGATGGGCCAGGAGATCCGTTACGATCCCGAGGGCAATGTCGTCACCGGCTCGTTCATGGATTTCTTCATGCCGACCGCGGTCGAGACGCCGCATTGGGAGACCGACTTCACGGTGACGCCGTCGCCGCATCACCCGATCGGCGCCAAGGGCGTCGGCGAGAGCCCGAATGTCGGCGGCGTGCCGGCGTTCTCCAATGCCGTCAACGACGCCTTCTCGTTCTTAGGGAGCACGCACATCCAGATGCCGCACGACTACTGGCGCAACTGGCGGGCGGCGAAAAGCTTGGGAGTGTTCGCGGCGTAATCATCGACTCCCCTCCCCGCCGCTTCGCGGGGGGAGGGGAGAAGATGCAGCGAAGAGGAAAACGATTCGGCAATGAAAACCCGCGAGGAGATCGCGCAAGCGCTGGCGGCGGCCGGCTATATCGCCGACGGCGAACTTGCGACCGCGATCTCGCTGATGCAATTGCTCCGGCGTCCGCTGTTGCTCGAAGGCGAGGCGGGCGTCGGCAAGACCGAGGTGGCAAAGGCGCTGGCCGCCGTGCACGACACCGAGCTGATCCGGCTGCAGTGCTATGAGGGTCTCGATCAGTCGGCCGCGCTCTATGAATGGAACTACCAGCGCCAACTGCTCTCGATCCAGGCACACCGCGGCGGGGACGCCGACGCCATCGAGGACCAGATTTTCTCGGAAAAATATCTCTTGGAACGGCCGCTGCTGGCCGCGATCCGGCGTGAAAAACCGCCGGTGCTGCTGATCGACGAGATCGACCGCGCCGACGACGAGTTCGAGGCGTTCCTGCTCGAACTATTGTCGGATTTCCAGGTGTCGATCCCCGAGCTGGGCACGATCCGGGCGGTCACGATTCCTCACGTGGTGCTGACCTCGAACGGCACCCGCGAACTCTCCGACGCGCTACGCCGCCGCTGCCTTTACCATTATGTCGACTACCCCGACGTCGATCGGGAAGCGCGCATCATCATGGCGCGGATCGATGGCGCGACCGCCTCGCTGTCGCTGCAGATCGCGCGCATGGTCGAGGGCATCCGCGAGGAGGAGCTGCGGAAGGTGCCGGGCGTGGCGGAGACGCTGGACTGGGCGGCGGCGCTGGTAGGGATCGGCGTGCGCGACCTGCTGGAGACGCCGGAGACGGTGCACGAAACCCTGATGTGTCTGCTCAAGACCCATGAGGACAAGTCGCGGATGAGCCGCGAGGTGACGGAACGGATATTGGGGAAGGTCGCATGAGCTGTTGCGGCGATAGTCCCGGATATGACGAGCTCGACGAGGTCTCCCGCCTGATCGCGACAAGCCTTGCCGCGTTCCTCAAGACGCTGCGCGAGGCCGGCTTTGCCGTCGGCCCGAGGGAAGGCCAGGACGCGGCGTCGCTGATGGCGGCGGGCTATGCGGAAAAACCGGGGCTGCTGCGTTCCGCTTTCAAGCATCTGTTCTCGGCGCGCAAGACCGACTGGGATCGCTTCGACGGGCTGTTCGACGCGTTCTGGCTGGGCAAGCGCGTGCGGTCGCGGTCCCTCACCGTTGGTTCGACCAAGGCGGCCAACAGCCCCTCGCTGAAGAGCCTGCAGGATACGAGTTCGCAACCCACGGCGAGCGAGACCGCCACCGACCAGGTCCCCTCAGGCGACGATGCGCCGGAGGGACGCTCAGGCGAAGGCCGCATGGAAGGCGCCTCGCGCGCCGACAATCTTTCCGAAATCGATTTTCGCAAGATGGCCGATCCCGACCAGATCGGGGCCGCGCACGAGGTCGCGGCGCGGCTGGCAAAAACCATGCGCACGCGACTGACTCGCCGCGACCTGGCGCGGCGGCAGGGTTATCGCCTCGATCTGCGCCGTACCATCCACAGCAATATCAGCCATGGCGGGGTGCCGATCAGTCTCGTCAAGCGCCAGCGCAAGGAAAAGCCGCTGCGGCTGGTGATGCTGCTCGACGCCTCCGGCTCGATGAGCATGTATACGGGCGTGTTCCTGCGCTTCATCCACGGCGTGCTCGACGAGTTTCGCGAGGCGGAAGCGTTTCTGTTTCACACAAGGCTCGCCTACGTCTCCGATGCGATGAAGGAAAAGGATCCGGCGCGCGCGCTCGACCGGCTCTCGATCATGGCGCAAGGCGCCGGCGGCGGCACCAAGATCGGTGAATCCCTGCAGACCTTCAATCGCTGGCACGCCGCGCGCGTGCTGCATTCGCGCTCCTGCGTGATGATCGTCTCCGATGGCTACGAGACCGGCGACGCCAGGCTGCTCGGCCGCGAGATGGCCGCACTTGGCAGGCGCTGCCGCCGCATCGTCTGGCTCAATCCAATGATGGCGTGGGAGGGCTATGCGCCGGAAGCGGCCGGCATCAAGGCGGCACTGCCCCATGTCGATCTCTACGCGCCCGCCAACACGCTGAAGAGCCTCGGCGAACTCGAACCCTATCTGGCGAAGCTGTGAGCAACACGCCCAAGGAAACGCCGATGACAAAACATGTCGAAGTGATGGATCTGGTGGCGCAGCTCAAGGCCGCCGAGGAAGCGTTCGTTCTGGCGACCGTCGTCCGCACGGTATCGGTGACCGCGGCGAAGGCCGGTGCGAAAGCGATCATCCGGCCTGACGGCACCATCGTCGCGGGCTGGATCGGCGGCGGCTGCGCCCGCGGCGCGGTGCTGAAGGCCGCGCGCGACGCGCTCGCCGACGGCGAGCCGCGCATGGTCTCGGTGCAGCCGGAGAATCTGCTCGCCGAACTCGGCGTCAAGCCCGGCGAGAACCGCGACGGCGTGCGATTTGCCTCGAACATGTGCCCGAGCAAGGGCACCATGGACGTGTTCGTCGAGCCGGTGTTGCCGCATCCCTCGCTGGTCATTCTCGGCGGAAGCCCGGTGGCGTTGTCGCTGGCCGCGCAGGCGCGCCAGCTCGGCTATCACGTCACGGTCGCCGCTCCCGCCGCCGACCTGACCGATACGCCGGACGCCGACATGCTGATCGACGGTTTTGCCTTGGGCAGGCTGCATGAGGCGCGCCGCTTCGTCGTGGTCTCGACGCAAGGCAAGGGCGACGAGGCCGCCTTGCGTGCGGCTGTGAAGACGGAAGCCGCCTACCACGCCTTCGTCGGAAGCCGCCGCAAGATGGCGGCGCTGCGCGACAAACTGATCGGCGAGGGCATCGAGGCCTCCGCCCTCGACCGCGTCAAGGCCCCCGCCGGCCTCGACCTCGGCGCCATCACGCCGGAGGAAATCGCGATGTCGATCCTGGCGGAGATCACGATCGAGCGCAGGCGCGGCCAGCGCGCGACTTCCAGGTAGCGTCCGTCATTGCGCGGAGCGCACGCGTCCGCCCTGGCTCATCGAGCGAAGCCGGAACCGACGAGGCTGTCGGTTCGAAATCACCAACCCGGCCTATTCCCGGCCCGCGCGTTGCAAACCTTCCAGGAAATGTTCGCGCTCGTCGCCGTTGCGCGGAAGCTGGCTTGCGATCCTGGCCGGGCGGCGGGCAGGTCGCGTCAGACCGGCTGATTGGCGCTCCCGTCCAAGCGCCGGGTCGTCGTGCCGCGCGATCTTTGGGCGATGACGTTCACGGCGAAGCATGACCGACGATCCGTTCGAGACCGGTCGACGCGGGCCGGCGAGGCTGTGTCCCCCGTCACGTTCGAGACATTCCGCGATTTCCGTCTTCCGGTCGCCATCTGACCGTACCTTGAGAGGAGGAGTCTATGTCTGGCATTCGAGTGGCTTTGGTGTGCGCGATGCTCTCCCTTTTGCCGGCAACGGCCGGCGCTCAACCGGCGCCGGCGCAGGCCGAATGGATCAACGACCTGCGCCTCGGCGGATATGTGATCGTCCTTCGTCATGGCGCGACCGTTTCGGACAAGGCGGGCACGGATTCCATGAGCCGGCCGAACGCCTCGGCGCAGCGCCAGTTGAACGAGCAGGGGCGCGAGCAGGCAAAATCGATCGGAGAGTCCCTGCGCAAGCTGAAAATCCCGGTGGGACTGGTCCTGACCGGCACGATCCAGCGGGCGGTCGACACCGGAAGGCTGTTGGGTTTTGGCGATGTCACCGCCACGCCCGACCTTGCCGAAAGCGGGCACGGGGATTCACCGGACGAGACCAATCGGCGTGCACAGGCGTTTCGCAAGCTTGTTGGCGTGCGGCCGCCGGCCGACAACAACGTCGTGATCGTCACGCACAAGCCGAACATCGTCGACGCGTTCGGCAAGGACTGGCTCAACGTCAGCGAGGGCGAGGCGTCGGTGTTCGAGCCGGACGGCAACGGCGGATACAGGTCGATTGCCCGCGTCCAGGCGAGCGAGTGGAACAGGCTTGCGCAGGGGCCGGATTGATAGCGGTCGACGACTTCAAGGTGAGGAGTCCTACCGGTGAGCAGCACAGCGACTTGCGCTGCTCACTCAGCCGCACCCGCTAAGGTAGTCGGCTGCGTTGATGAAAGCTGCGGCGCGAGCCAATCGCTGCTTTCGGTCCAGCCCGGCATCGCCGGTAATCGGCGCATGGTGTGAAGCCGTTCACAGTTGGCCGACGGGATCTCAGCTATCTATCTGGGCGGTGGGCGAAGTGAGCAGTCTATCGTTTGGTCAAACAAGGGAGTGCGATCATGTGGACGCTTCATGGGTTCATTGCTTCCGGTTTCCTTCTCGCGGTCACCGTTGCCGGTCTTGGGATGGTCGCACTTGCCTTCGGCTGACATCGGATAAGTGGCGGGGCGCCCGGCGATTTCGATGGAGGGCCGGTCATTGCGATCAGCTGGTCCCATTTTGGACTCAAAATCGCCTGCCACTCAATCGAGGTCGCTGGGACACGATGTCTTGTCGCCGCTGCTTGAAGAGGCTGCGACCGCTAAGGGCGATCAATCGCCACGTCAGGAACTCCCCGGCGTCCTGTCGCTCGCGAAGGAGAATGCCCGGCTTCGGGCGCTTGCGGTGGGTTATGTTATTCCGGGATGGTCCGAACGACCAGACCCAGGATCTGTAATTGCAGATCCTGCAATTACGCCGCTCGTGTTTCGTTGATTGCCGCCGCTGTGCGAAGCTCCATCGGGTCCCGTTCGCCCGCAGCCGCACAGTCTAATATTTGTTTGGCGATACGAGCTAGATTGACCGGCGTGCGCGATTGAGCTGGCAGGTCGTTAACTGCCTCGTCAAAGATATGTCGAAACAGATCAAGTTCTTCAGGTTGAAAAACGCCATTTATCATCACGACCTCCGCGCCCGCGGTGAGAACGCAAAAAGTGTGTCCAGGGATGGATAGATATGTCTGTCTATTTACCGACTCATGATGAGAAAATAATTGCGACCGGTGGCAGATAGCGTCGGCGGCAACGCCGCAGGGGTCGTCAACTCAGACTTGGCCAAGAATGCTTGGAAGCACTATAGCTTGGTCCAAAAGCGTTTGATAACACTCACACGATTTTTGCTTCAACTTATGACGATTTAATATCTGAATCACGCCGCGTGTGTAATTTATAAATCCTTGAGCATGAAGAGTCTGGGCTACTGCGGTCACTGACGTGCGTCGCACGCCAAGCATTTCCGCCAGAAATTCTTGGGTGAGGGCGACCGTATCGCTGTTTGCTCGGTCTGACGACTGCAGCAGCCAGCGGCAAAAGCGGGCTTCAACCGAGTGAAGCGCATTGCAGGCTGCCATGACGCGTGCCTGTGACAACAACACCTCATTATATTCGATGCAGAGATTTCGCAGCAATTCGCTGGCGGCGACCACCGTCCTAAATCGTTCCGATGCGATCTTGCTCGCGCGCGTGGGCATCTGCACGACGACGCGAACTGTCGACTTATACGGCCTCAACCCGGCCATTGCACCGACGACGCCTTCTCGGCCTACCGTCGCGGTTTCAACTGCCTTCCCGTCTCGCATGACGGCAAGCAACGACAGCATTCCCGAATGGGGAAAGTAAACGTGATCGACCTCATCGCCGGGGTCGAAAAGCACGGCACCTAACGATAGCGAGACGGTCGCCAGGTGCGGTGCAAACAGATTGTATTGAGCAAGCGGAAGAGCTGACAGAAGTTTGTTGTCTAAGGGACGGCTGGGAATTGACCGCACCGCAATATACCCGCCGATTTGCTGGAAAAGGTTAAAAGTAAGATACCGACAATTTATATCCGCCCGGTCCCGGACAAATCAAGAGCCCTGCTCAAATGATGTCCGAGATCAAACGCAGGCGGTAAATGAGTTTGCCCGCTTCGTCGGTAACGTCGATCTGCCAGCCTGCGCCCGGTTGCAAATGACCGTCGATTGAACGGATCATTTCACCGCAAGCCTTCGTAGCTTCTTCACATGCCCCTTCATGATTCAAGAAAGTCAAACCTTCGGTATCAAAGTTCGCTTCATCGTTCCTATTCATATGAAAAAAATAGCGAGGCATCGCGGAGCCCACAAATCTTTTCAAGAGAGCATTCGTCCAACGATTCGCCAACTTGAACGTTCCAACACGATGGCGATTCAAGCCTGGTCTGGATGAATTGGATTGGCCGGCCAGCGGTCAGCCGCGTCAGCTTGATCGGCTCCAGGTTTCAAAATCGCTCCTTACTGCCGTGGAACGGCCTAGTTTTGTTTTCGCAGTATATGTCAGGTACCGGACTCGCCTTTGGTTCCATCGGGTTGCAGGATTCAAAGGTTACCGTCCGACCCCCAAGCATCGACGGTGACCGAGCGTGTCGCGCTCTCGCCCGCTAGTTGGGGAGTAATTGTTGTGCGCAATTCGACAGCCGACTCCGATAGCTCGCCGCTGGTATGCGAACGTACGGACTGCGATCTCGTATTTTCTGACCAATGCGGCAAATGCAAACGCACTTATGGCATCCTTAGAGCTACCGACGATCCGATGGCGTCAAGGGAGTTGAGGCGCTGGATGAGTGGCGAGCTAAGAGCCCCACAGCAAGGCGTCGACGCCCTTCGGGATTTCGTCGAAACCCAGAACATCGCCCGCTTCAGGGCTCTTCTGGAAACGGAAATGCTTCCGCATGAGCGCAAAGTTCTGATCCAATTGCTGGCTGAAGAAGAAGCGAAGCATGCCAAAGCCATCAAGACATAAGCAGGCTTAGTCCAGATGCCTGCCCCGCTATCATTGCCGTCTCAACGGCTGCGCGACGCCAGAGAGCGTCCGCACTGCTCGGAATGCCGGTCGCCGATGGATCAGTCCCAAGTCGTTGCGGATCTTGGGTGGGCTAATCATCGTATCTTCGAATGCATCAAGTGCGGCCAGGTTGTACGTATTCCCTGCGCCCGCCGCATACGCCCATGGTGAACCTTTGCCGGCTGTTTCGGACCTAGCGTTGGTGCCGCGTTTGGGAAGATTGCATGACTTCATTCCGTCCTACGAGAATCGCGCAATTGGCGATCGAAGCGAAACTCAATCTTGTCCTTGGGGCGGAGACCTACGACAGGGTTTTTCCCGGCTTCGAGGTCTTGGAGGTCGTTAAGGGAGAACTTCGCGCGTGGGCTCCCTCGGAGCATCGCGCCGCCGTTATCGACGTCCGGTATTCCGGCACGGTCGCCGGGATTGCCCAGACCGTGTTCAACCGCCCGATCCAGCGGGTAAGCGTTCTGTTGCGCGGAATGAAACACGACAGTTGCGGGCAACCTGCCTTCGGGGCGGACAGCCGGTTGCACGAGAACGCACGCAGGCTTCGCGAGGATCAGAGGTAACCCGAAGTTCGCGGTATTCTCCGCATCGCGGAGAAGGTGATCATGTGGACGCTTCAGGGCTTCGTTGCTTACGGTTTCTTTCTCGCGGTTACCGCTGCCGGTCTTGGGATGGTCGCGCTCGCCTTCGGCTGACATCGGACGCGATTTCGATGGAGCGCCGGTCATTGCGATCAGCTGGTCCCATTTTGGACGCAAATCCGCCTGCGACTCAATTGAGGTTGCCGGAACCTGACAGGATGGAATGCGTCCTGGATTGAAGGACTCGCCATGGGCATCGGACATCCGCCGCGCAACAGGAAAGACCGCCGCCGCGGTGGCAACAACGTTGTGTCTCTGCGGCATCCGAATGACGATTTTTTCGATGTCCTGTCGCCATTGCTTGAAGAGATTGCGACCGTTGAAGGCGAGGAATCGTCACGCCAGGGTCTCCCCAACGTGCTGTCGCTCGCGAAAGAGAATGCCCGGCTTCGCGCGCTTGCGGTCGGGTTATCGAATCTCCTCGGAGACTTGCCCGTTCGCCAGTGGGAGGACGCCGCACGATGCGGTCGCAACAAGGCGTGAGCGCGCCGGGCTAATCCGCCCCACTGCCAAGCCTGCCTTATTTGTTTCAATGACGGCAGCTAAGGCACGAGGTGGCGCGACTTCGCGCGTTCCGATTTCATTGTTCTTCAGGGGTACGAGATGATCACATCGTTGAGAGCGGCATTGGCTCTGCTTGCCGTCGTCGTCGCCGCGAACCTCGCGCCGGCAGCGGCGCAAACGCCGTCGCCGGAGGGAGCCAAGGTTTACTTCATCAATCTGAAGGACGGCGCCGAAGTGGACAGCCCGTTTCTGGTGCAGTTCGGGCTATCCGGCATGGGCGTTGCGCCGGCCGGCGTCGAAAAGCCGAACACGGGCCACCATCATCTGCTGATCGATACCACGCTGACACCGGAGCAGTTGAAGGAACCCATTCCCGCCGACGACAATCACAGGCATTTCGGCGGCGGCCAGACCGAAGCCATGGTGACGCTGCCGAAAGGCCAGCACACCCTGCAACTCGTGCTCGGCGACTGGAGCCACGTCCCGCATGCGCCGCCGGTGATGTCGGAGAAGATCACCATCACGGTGCGCTGAGCGCCGGCCGCCGGCGCGGCCAGATAACCCGACGGGCAAATCACCTGGGTGATTTTCCGACCCCTCTGTCCAGCCCCTTTCGAAAAAATATTCTGATTTTCCGAAAGCGCAAATCACCTTATATCCGCAGCCGTCCCGCTCCTTTGGAGGGCGTTGCGCAACGTCACGAAACGCGGAGCGGGATGCGGTGGACGCCGAGGCGCTTTTGACGAACAGCGCTGAGGCGGACGGCGAAGTCGTGTGGTCCTGACGCCCCGACGCTGGCGTCAAGTTCGTGAGAAGCAAGCTTCTCAGGGGCGATGGTGGCAAGAAAGCCCGGTCACCAGGGAGAGCGCGCTATAAGCCGTAAAACCATTGCGCGGGGAATGCCGGGTGATTCCGGTGTGACCTGACAACGCGTGTGCTCTCTACCACTATCTTCGCACACGCGGCTATCGGGCGCATCGGGCGCCCGGCATTCCCTGCGCCCTCCAATGGAGAGGGCAAGGAATTTTCAGCAAAGCTCGGGCGAAACAGGCCGCGAGATCGCGAAGCCGTGGCTGCGTGTGATGTGGCTCCCTGGATTTGTTCGGAGTGCGTGGATCCATCGCGACGTCGTCCCTGCGAAAGCAGAGGGACCCATAGCCACAGGAAGCGGTTGTTGCGCGAAAGCCGTCCAACACCTTTTTTCACCACAGGCGACACGGCGATCCCTGCTTTCGCAGGGACGACGTCAACGGTTGGCTCGCAATGACGGGAAGAGAGTCGAATGTTCTGCTTAGTCGAACAGGCTCGACACCGACTCTTCCGACGCGGTGCGGGAGATGGCTTCGGCGATCAATGGGGCGATCGACAGGGTGCGGATGTTTTTTGCTTTTTGCACGGCTTCGGTCGGCAGGATCGAGTCGGTGATGACGAGCTCCTTCAGCCGCGAGCCGATGATGCGGGCGGCGGCGCCGCCGGACAGCACGCCGTGGCTGATATAGGCGTAGACGTCCTTGGCGCCGTTGGCGAGCAGTGCGTCGGCTGCGTTCACCAGCGTGCCGCCGGAGTCGACGATATCGTCGACCAGGATGCAGGTATAGCCGGCGCAATCGCCGATCACGTTCATCACCTCGGACTCGCCGGCGCGTTCGCGGCGCTTGTCGATGATGGCGAGCGGCGTGTTGATGCGTTTGGCCAGCCCGCGCGCGCGCACCACGCCGCCGACGTCGGGCGACACCACGATGACGTTGGACAGATCGAAGCGTTCCTTGATGTCGCGCACCATCACCGGCGAGGCGAAGAGATTGTCGGTCGGAATGTCGAAGAAGCCCTGGATCTGCAGGGCGTGCAGATCGAGCGTCATGACGCGGTCGACGCCGGCCCGGGTGATCAGATTGGCCACCAGCTTGGCCGAAATCGGCGTCCGCGAGCCGGATTTGCGATCCTGCCGGGCGTATCCGAAATAGGGGATCACCGCGGTGATGCGGCGCGCCGACGACCGCCGCAGCGCGTCGGTGATGATCAGCAGTTCCATCAGATGGTCGTTGGCCGGAAACGACGTCGACTGGATGATGAAGGCGTCGGAGCCGCGGACGTTTTCCTGGATCTCGACGAAGATTTCCATGTCGGCGAAGCGCCGGACCACGGCTTTGGTCAGCGGCAGGCCAAGTCCGTCGCCGATGGCCTGGGCCAAAGCGGGATTGGAATTACCGGCGACGAGCTTGATGGAGCCGTTCTTGGCCGACATCGTTGCTTCTCCCCGCGCCTTGCTGGAGACAATATTCAGCATATCGGGATACCTACGAAACCGGCAATGGTGACGGCGTGGTGATATCAAGGAGTTAGCTTGGCTGGCAACCCATGGACCCGGTTTTCCCGGTCAAAAATGGCCGTTCAAGCGCCGATTTGGCTAATGGTCGGTGTAGCCGAGCGCGCTGACGCTGAATTCGCCGGAGGCGGGCTCGGGGGCGTCCGCGCTGGCGACCGCGGGGCTCCGTTTGTCGGGAGCCGGGGCGGGCGAGGGGGCATCCGGCCCGGTTCCGTTGATCATGGCGGTGAGACCGCTGAAGCCGGCCTGCGCGATTTTCCGCAACACCAGGTCGTCTGCCGCCATCCAGGCGTCGCGCCCGGCCTTGCCGGCCGGCTCCTGGCCGGAAAGCCGAAGTGCGCGCTGCTGGTCGCGGTCGTAGACGTCCCAGACCCAGGCGATCACGGCCCGGCCGTGATTGACCTGGGCGGAGAGGTAGCTTTTCACCCGGTAGGAGGCGGTGCCCTCGCGGGAGACGATCGAAAGGCTGCGCAGCTTCGATTCGCTGTCGAGCACGCTCACCATGCGGTCGAACACCTGTGGCGGCGGACCGTCGATCGATTCGAAGGTGACGGTGGGGCTCGCGCTCGTGCTCGCCATGGCAAAGGAGTCGCCGACCGTTCCGCCGCTGGCGCAGCCACCGAGCCCGCAGGCGATCGTGAGTAGAATGGCGGCCATCGCCGCGCGTGGCGCGGTTCGGCAGGCTGGGCGCAGGCTGGCGATGGTGTCCCTCATCGGCCACGAGCGATATCGTTAAAATGCGTTAAGGTCTAGGGCAGACGCGCAGGCATTATGGCAAGGATGGTAAACGGCACAACGGAAGGGCCAATTGTGCTATTCGCGTGCCAGCGCGATGGCGTGAACGTGGCGGCCGTAGTCCGGCTCCTTCCGGTGCACCGAGCGGCGGTAGCTGTAGAAGCGCTCGTCGGAATAGGTGTCGACGCCGATATCGTCGATCATCAGCACGCCGGCGTTTTCCAGCCGCATCCGGATGAAGCCGGCGAGATCGAACATCGCATGTCCTGCGCGCGCGGCGGGAAGAAAGAACGCGGCGTTGTCGGCATCGGCCTCGATGAAGCGCTCGACGAATTCGCCGCCGACTTCATAGGAGTGCTGGCGGATCAGGGGCCCGATCGCCGCGACGATGCCGCCGCGTTCGGCGCCGAGTTTTTCCATGGCCTCGACGGTGGATTCCAGAACGCCGGTCAGCGCGCCCTTCCAGCCGGCATGTGCCGCCCCGATCACGCGCGCGTTCGGATCGACGAACAGGATCGGTCCGCAGTCGGCCGCGGTGACGCCGATGGCGAGACCTTCGGTCCGCGTGACGATGGCGTCGGCACGCGGCCGCGACGCGCCCTCCCAGGGGCCGGTAGCCACCACCGCATCGGGCGAATGGATCTGCCAGGCGCTGAGAAAATTCGCCGGCGCGACGCCCATCTGCTCCGCCATCCGGCGGCGATTTTCCGCGACATGGCCGGGGTCGTCGTTGGAGCCGAGGCCGCCATTGAGGCTGCCATAGAAGCCGCCGGACACACCGCCGTCGCGGGTAAAGAAGGCGTGGCGCAGTCCGGGAATGGCCGAGAGCAGCGGCGAAGCGAGCGTCATGGTGTCTCGTCCGCGGCGTCGTCCGCCGTTTCCTCGAACCCCGCCAGCGAGGCAAGGTGGGGTTCGGAGACCGCCAGCACCTTGAACATCGATCCCATGCCGCCCCGGCCGCCGCCGACCAGACGTTTCATGGCGGAGGAAATATCCTCGGAAACCTCCGGGCTGGCCTTGCCCATCAGGGTCTCCGCGCGGGTCTCGATGCCGAGCCGCCTGAGGAATTCGCCCTGCGTCACCGGGCCGTGGACCCGCGCGCCGATATCCTCGGCGGCGCGCGAAAGCGCCTCGAAATCGACATGGGCGGTCACGTCGGCCTGGCCCGGATTCTTCAACGGATCGGTGAAGCTGTGCCGCGCGATGGCCTGAAAGGTATCGCCGGCGTCGCTGCGGACGTGACCGTAGTCGATGATCAGCGCCGCGCCGTCCTGGTCGCGCACCCGGCTTGCGATCTTCATGATCTCGGCGTCGGGGCGCCACTCGAACACCGCGCCCGGCGGAGCCGCGCGCACCAGCGGCGGCAGCAGCACCTCGAAGCGCGGGGTCGGCTCGTCGGCCCAGCCGAACACCAGCTTGCCGCTGGCGTCGATGTCGACGGTGCGCTCGTGCCAGCCGGTCCCGCGCCTCACCATCTGGTGGATCGGCAGCACGTCGAAATACTCATTGGCGAAGATGACCGCAGGACCGTCGGGGATGTCGTCGATGCTGTCATGCCAGGCGACATCGCGCGCGCCCGACAGCATCGACTTCTGCTTTTCGCGCAGCACCGGATTGATCTCGACCAGATGGATGCTGAGCGCCTGGTACAGCGGCGGCAAAACCCGCAGCGCGCGCATCGCATCCGCCATCATCGTGCCGCGGCCGGGTCCGAGCTCGATCAGCCGCAACAGCGGCGGCGAGCCGATCGCCTTCCAGACCGAGGCCGCCCACAGCCCCAAAAGTTCGCCGAACATCTGGCTCACTTCGGGCGCGGTGGTGAAATCGCCCTCGCGTCCCAAGGGATCGCGCGACACGTAATAGCCGAACTCCGGATGCGTCAGGCACAGTTCCATATAGCGCCAGACCGGCATCGGTCCCGACGTCTTGATCAGTCTCTTGATCTCGGACTGCAGCGGCGAATATTCGGTCACGACCTGCTTTCGGCTGGGGTCGGTTGGTCCTTCGGCGATTTGCGGCGCCATGCCAGCACCATCATGACGGCGCCTGCAATCACCATCGGCACCGACAGCAGCATACCCATGGTCAGCCCGCCCCACAAAAATCCGAGCTGCGGATCGGGCTCCCGGAAGAATTCGCCGGTGATGCGGGCGAGCCCGTACAGACCGATAAAACTGCCGAGGATCAGCCCGGGCCGCTTCAGGGCGCCGAAACGGATCATCACGGCGAGGATCGTGAACAGTACGATTCCCTCGAGACCCGCCTCGTACAGCTGGCTGGGATGGCGCGGGAGATGAAGCGGGTCGTTGGGAAAGATCATTCGCCAGGGTACGCTGGAATCCGCAGCGCGCCCCCACAATTCGCTGTTGATGAAATTGGCGATCCGCCCGAGAAACAGTCCGATCGGCCCGACCGCGGTGGTGATATCGCCGAGCGACAGGATCGGGATGTCGTTCTTGCGGCAGAACAGGATCACCGCGGCGACGCAGCCGAGGAAGCCGCCGTGGAACGACATGCCGCCCTTCCAGAGCTCGAAGATCTCGATCGGATGCGTCATGAAGAACGGCAGGTTGTAGAACAGGACGTAACCGGTGCGGCCGCCGAGGATGATGCCGAGCGTGACCCAGAGAATGAAATCGTCCATCTGCGGCAGCGTGATCGGCGCCGGCGCGCCCCACAGCTTCTCGTTCTTGATCAGCGAGCGCGCATAGATCCAGCCCAGCACGATGCCGCCGATATAGGCCAGCGCATACCAGCGGATCGCGAACGGCCCGATTACGATCGCATTCGGATCGAATACCGGAAAGGCGATGGTGAGAAAGGACATTGCGCCGGTCTATTTGGAAAGGTTGCGGCGATAGAGCGCCAGCAGCCGCTCCCAATGCCGCTCGGCCGCGTCGCGATGGTAGACCGGCCGCTTCGGAAACGCGAACCCGTGATGGGTATCGGGATAGATCTCGACCTCGGCATTGGCGCCCTTCATCGATGCCGTGACTTTGTCGATGATCTCCTGCGGCGCGTAAATATCGGTCTCGGCGCAGCCGAAATAGAGTTCGGCCTTGGTCTTGCTCGCAGCCAGATGCGGGCTGTCGGGCTGGTCGGTGGCCAGATGCGTTCCGTAGATCGAGGCCGCGGCCTTGACCCGGTCCGGGAAATGCGTCGCCGCGTTGATGGCATATCGCCCGCTCATGCAATATCCGACCGTGCCGACGATCTTCGCGTTCGCAGCCTTCTGCGTGTCGGCATAGGCGAGGAGTGCGGTGGTGTCCTCCATGACAAGGGGAATGTTGATGGAGTTCATGTAGCCGAACATCCGCTTGCGCTCCGGCGCTTCCGGGTCCGGCGGTATCGGCCCCAATTCCATGACGCCGGACCGGTAATACAGATTCGGCAGCATCACGTAATAGCCCGACGTCGCAAGCCGGCGCGCCATGTCGCGCAGTTCCTCGCGGATTGCCGGCGCGTCCATGTAGAAGATGATGACGGGAAATGGCCCGCCGCGCTCGGGATGGCTAATGAAGGTGGTGGTGTGGCCGTCCTTGGTGGGGATTTCGATCTGCTGGTCGATCATGGGGCGCTTCTGCTCGCTTTTCGGTTTCGCGATTTTCTTGGCTTTGCCATCAATACGATTGCAAGGAAACCGAGACATGACAAGGCAACAGGCCGTGTCGGGCGACCAGATCAACCTTGAACTGACCCGTCCGGATCGCCATTGTCTGATGGAACAGGTAGTTGCGCATCGAAGCGGAGATCGACCAGAGATGACCCAGACCAATAATCGGTTTTTCGACGAGATCGGGCGTCTGATGAATGACGCCGCCGGCGCCGCGCAGGGTGTCAAGCGCGAGGTCGATGCGGTGGTCCGCAACCAGGCCGAAAAGATCCTGCGCGACCTCGACATCGTCAAACGCGAGGAATTCGAGGCGGTCAAGGACGTGGCGCGGCTGGCGCGCGAGGAAAACGAGGCGCTGAAGGCGCGTATCGCGGTGCTGGAAGCCAAGCTCGGTATCTCGACGTCGGCCGTCTGAAGACGGACGGATAGGCGTCCGTCGGGTTTCACGGGAATCCATCCGAAGGGGGTGAATTGCCGCCTTGAGACTGGCAAAGGCGGGCTTTTGGGGTCCTTGGCCCCCAAAACCCTCACAAAAATCCCCGCATTTCCTTGTCATTTCGCCCCTTTGGGGCTAGAACCCCGCCACGTCCGCAGCCCCCGCACCCCTGGAGGCTTGCTGTGGAGTGCAACCGGGCCGCGATGCGGCCTTTAACTTTTTGGAAAACAAGGACTTAGAGAGATGGCGACCGTCAAGGAATTGAAGGCGACCGCACGTCCGAAGAGCGGCAAGGGGGCCGCCCGGGCAGAGCGTCGCGCCGGGAGAGTGCCCGGAGTGATCTATGGCAACAACCTGCCTCCAACGCCGATTTCGGTCGACGATACCGAACTGCGCCAGCGCATCCTGGCCGGCCGGTTCCTCACCACGATTTACGACATCGATCTCGAGGGCAAGAAGCACCGCGTGATTCCGCGCGACTTTCATCTCGATGCGGTGCGCGATTTCCCGATCCATGTCGATTTCATGCGGCTCGGCGAAGGCGCGACCATCCGCGTCAGCGTGCCCCTGCACATCCAGAACGCCGAATCTGCGCCCGGCGTGAAGCGCGGCGGCACCGTCAACATCGTCACCCACACCATCGACCTCGAATGCTCGGTCGACAACATTCCGCAATATGTCGAGGCCGACGTCGGCGGATTGGAAATCAGCCACTCGCTGCATCTGTCGGACATCAAGTTGCCGGCCGGCGTGAAGTCGCTGTCGCGTGAAGATGTGACGCTCGTGACCATCGTGCCGCCGTCGGGCTATGCCGAAGAGCAGAAGGCGGCTGCGGCTGCCGCGGCGGCCGGTACACCGGCGGCTGGCGCTGCGGCTGCGCCTGGTGCTGCTCCGGCAGCCGGCGCTGCGGCTGCGCCCGCGGCGGGTGCGGCTCCTGCGGCTGGCGCCAAAGCGCCTGCGGCCGGCGCCAAGGCACCTGCCGGCGGTGGCGACAAGAAGAAGTAATCGAGCGCGGGATGCCGCGTCATGCGACTCTTTGTGGGCCTCGGCAATCCCGGCGCGAAATACGCGCATAACCGGCACAATATCGGCTTCATGGCCGTCGATGAAATTGCGCGGCGTCATGGTTTTGCGCCATGGCGCCGCCGCTTTCAGGGCGAGACGTCGGAAGGCACGCTCGATCATGAGCGGGTGATCCTGCTGAAGCCTTCGACCTACATGAACGACTCGGGGCGCGCGGTTCAGGAGGCCGCGAATTTCTTCAAGCTGTCGGCGGGCGAGATCACCGTGTTCCAGGATGAGCTCGAACTGCCGCCGGCCAAGGTGCGCGTCAAGGTCGGCGGCGGCATCGCCGGTCATAACGGCCTGCGTTCGATCTCCTCGCATATCGGCAACGACTATCGCCGGGTGCGTCTCGGGATCGGCCATCCCGGCATCAAGGAACTGGTGCACAGCCATGTGCTGGCAGATTTCGCCAAGAGCGATCGCCCCTGGGTCGAGGCGCTCTGCGAAGCGGTCGCCGACAATTCCGGGCTGCTTTCCAGCGGCAGGGATTCGACGTTCCAGAACAAGGTGCATCTGGCGATGCAGGCCAAGGGATTTTTCGACAAGGAAGATGGCGGCGCTGCGTAACGCGCGTGCCGTCGCGACGAACAGGTTTCAGGACACATCATGGGATTCAAATGCGGTATCGTCGGGTTGCCCAATGTCGGCAAATCGACGCTGTTCAATGCGCTGACCGAGACGGCAGCGGCGCAGGCGGCGAATTATCCGTTCTGCACCATCGAGCCGAATGTCGGCGAGGTCGCGGTGCCAGATCCCCGGCTCGACAAACTGGCCGAGATCGCCAAATCCGGCCAGATCATCCCGACGCGGCTGACCTTCGTCGATATCGCAGGCCTGGTGCGCGGCGCCTCCAAGGGCGAGGGGCTCGGCAACCAGTTCCTCGCCACCATCCGCGAGGTCGACGCGGTCGCCCATGTGGTGCGCTGCTTCGAGGATTCCGACATCACCCATGTCGAGGGCAAGATCACGCCGCTCGCCGATATCGAGACCATCGAGACCGAGCTGATGCTTGCCGACCTCGACAGCCTCGAGAAGCGCGTCGACAATCTGGCAAAGAAGGCAAAGGGCAACGACAAAGACGCCAAGGAGCAGCTCGATCTCGTCAACCGCGCGCTGGTGTTGTTGCGCGAGGGCAGGCCGGCGCGGTTTCTGACCCGCAAGCCCGAGGAGGAGCGCGCCTTCAGCATGCTGGGGTTGTTGACCTCCAAGCCCGTGCTGTATGTCTGCAACGTCGAGGAAGCCTCCGCCGCCAAGGGCAACAAGTTTTCAGAAGCGGTGGCCGAGCACGCCGGGAAGGAAGGCGCGGTCGCGGTGACGATCTCCGCCAAGATCGAATCGGAGATTGCGACGCTGTCGCGCGAGGAGCGCGCCGAGTTCCTCGACACGCTGGGCCTGGAGGAAGCCGGGCTCGATCGCCTGATCCGCGCCGGCTATCAGTTGCTCGACCTCATCACCTATTTCACGGTCGGGCCCAAGGAGGCGCGGGCCTGGACCATCCACCGCGGCACCAAGGCGCCGGCCGCCGCCGGTGTCATCCATACCGATTTTGAAAAAGGCTTTATCCGGGCCGAGACCATTGCCTATGCCGATTACGTCGCGCTCGGCGGTGAGGCCGGCGCGCGGGATGCCGGCAAGCTGCGGCTGGAGGGCAAGGAATATGTCGTCGCCGACGGCGACGTCATGCATTTCCGATTCAATAACTAGCGCACATGGCCCTGGTCGCGGATGGCGCCGAGGTGTTCGTTGATGCGAAACACGATCAGGATGAATTCCGCGGCGATGCGCGAAAACACCACCCCCACGACCACGCTGGCGATCGAGGACAACAGCAGGATAAACCCGCCGAACGGGCTGATGGCCATCGCCGCCAGCCCGGAAAAGATCCCGGAGATGCCGAACAGCGTGATCAAGGCGATGACCAGCCAGTAGAAGGTCTTGATGATGGTGGGTGTAATGAAGCGGTCCCACTGAAACAAATCATGAAAGTCAAACATCAGCCGTTCTCCCCCAGCAAGTCGAATACGAATCGCGTTAAAACCTGGCGTTGACGCACAGGACCTAGCCCCGAACGTCATCCCGGGCAAGGTCGGGAACGAGCTCCAAGGAGCGGTACTCGCCCGCGGAGCACGAGCCATGCGAGCAGGCCGGTTGAGATTGCTGCAAATAACGGCCACAATCGGGCTTCCCCGCCACAATCCCCCATCATGACCCTGACCTTCGAAGATTTCCCGCCCGGCCATTTCGGCACCTTCGGCCCGCGCCGCGTCACGCGCGAGGAGATCCTTGCCTTTGCCGCCGAGTTCGATCCGCAGCCAATGCACCTCGACGAAGAGGCGGCATCGAAATCGATGCTCAACGGCCTGTCGGGGTCGGGCTGGCATCTGTGCTCGATCATGATGCGGATGATGTTCGACTTCTATATCGGCCGTACCGCGTCGCTGGGCTCCCCCGGGGTCAACGAGCTGCGCTGGCTGGCGCCGCTTCGCCCCGGCGACGATCTCACCCTCGATATCGAGGTGATGGAGGCGCGGGTTTCGCGCAGCCGCCCCGGCACCGGAATCGTGACCTTCAAGGCGCTGGTCCGCAACGCGGCTGGGCAATTGCTGTGCGAAATGGTGTCGCCGATCATCGTGGAGCGGCGCGCCGGCGCCGCCGCGGAGCAGGCCGGCTGATGCGTTACTTTGAGGACATCGAGGTTGGCCAGCGGCGTGAACTGGGACCGTTCACCTTCACCGCCGATCAGATCAAGCGATTCGCCGCGCAATTCGACCCGCAACGCTTCCATCTCGACGAAGAGGAAGGCAGGAAATCGTTGTTCGGCGGGCTCGCTGCCTCGGGCTGGCATGTCGGATCCGTCTGCATGAAGTTGATGGTGGCCGACAGCCAGCGCATGGCCATGCAGGCCGCCGCGCGCGGCGAGAAGGTTGCGGTCTGGGGACCGTCGCCGGGCTTTCGCGAGCTGCGCTGGATCAAGCCGGTGCTGGCAGGCGACACGATCAGTTTCTCCAGCGAGGTCGAATCGGTGCGGACGTCGGATTCGCGCCCCGAATGGGGCATCGTCCAGGCCCGCAACACCGGCACCAACCAGCGTGGCGAGCTGGTGTTTTCCTTTCTCGCCACCGCCTTTGTGCCGCGGCGGAGCGCCAGCGCCTGACCAGGCGTCACGGCGCCGCCGGAACGATTTTCCCGCTAACGCATTTTGAACCTTGTGCCGGTCATAGTGACCAAGGGACGTATATTTGAGGGGACGACCATGGCAGACCGTGCCAGCTTGAAATTTGTCGGCTTTATCTTCGCCACCGTGACGCTGGTGGTGATGCTCACGACCGGGATGGTGGTGAAGGGCTATGCCGATGGCGCTTATTCGCTGGAAGGGGCGCCGGTCGCCAGCCGTTAAGTCGGGATTCGGTAACCATAGCGCGAGATCGCGCGGCGAAAAAATTGCGAGCCTGGCGGAAATATCAGCGGCTCCAGATCAGCGCCAGCACCACCACGGCCACCACCAGAAGCCCGACAAACCGCATCATGATCGTGCCCATCCTCGGCGGGTCAGACCGCAACGGAATGGGATCGGTATTGTCCGGCCGAACGCTTTTCATCAACATTGCCCCTCAGGAAATTGCCGCCTGCAACTGCGCCTGCTCTTGGTCGCAGCACAGGCACGGCAAGTTCAAAGGGGGGTAAGGCACGGACCCCCGATGTGCATTGCACACCGGGGGATTCAGAGATTTCCGGACGGGTCCTTCGGACCGTTCCGCTAACGACGTCAGCCGTTGCGAAGGCCGTCCGCGGCGCGCTTCCACTGCGCCACATTGTCGGCGATCATGCGCGTGGACTTCATCGCGGCCTGGCTGAGCTGGGCATAGCCGGAGATCTCGCGCTGGACGCGCTGACCCTCGGCGTGCAGCAGGTCGCGCAGGCCTTCGAGTTCGGAGATCAGGTTTTCGATCTCGCCGAGCGAGGTCCCGGCGACGCGCTGGATCAGCGAGTTGACGTTGTTGACGGTGGCCTCGGTGCCCGGCTCAAGCCCGCTCTCTGTGCTGGAAAGCATGCTGGGCGCGCGGCGCAGATAGGCGATGTCGTTGCGGACGAAATCACGGATGCCGGCCTCGACTTCCGACACCGCGGCGAGATCGGTGTCCTCTTCAGTCGATTCGATTGAATCAATTTTTTCAGAACGGATGGCAGTCATCGGCTGTTCCCCTGTTTCGCATAGCGATGCCAGCGCGGTTGTCCCCGCACGACGAAAGTTGAAGTGATCCCATCAGGGCTGCCGATTTTGACCGCATCGGGGCCAATATGCGGCAATGCTCGATCTTTCATGGGACGGGAGAACGGGCCGATGGCGCCGGTCACCAGCTGCGCTTGAACCCCGCGGTGAGGCTCTTGCTGGTGGTGCCCAGCGGCGTTTCGCCGATCGAGCCGGTGACGCTGACGCCGTCGAACAGTTTCTGTTCAGCGCCGATCTTGCGAAGCCATTTGTCGTCGGTGGAGGAAAGCGTCTGCCCGGCGGTCAGGCTGGTGCCGGTGTCGGCAATGCTGAGCCTGGCCGATTGCTCGGTCTCGTAACTCCGCTCCGACCGCGCCACGATGCCCGGCACCGGCAGGATGCTCTGCTGGGTGACATTGTAGCCGTTCTGCAGGGTCAGCGAATACTGATCGCCGAGCGGCAGCGACTTGCTCAAGGAAGTGCCGAGCCTGCTCTGCTCCTGCCCGGGATCGACGCGAGCTTCGACCGCCGTCTTGTCCCAGATCGATCCGACGCCGGGGGCGGTGATCGCGGCCCATGCGGTTCCGGAGGACTGCGGCGCGCTGCCGCCGTTCTCGGCCTTTTCAGCCAGCAGTTCCGACATCGTCGCAGGCTGCCGCGCGACCGTCATGTCGGCGCCGACCTTGGCGTCCCAGAACGGCGAGACGGGCTGCTTCACCGAGACCGCAGCGGAGCCGTCGGCATCCTTCTTCGATGACCACGACATGTCGCTGCCGGTCGCCGATTGCGATGAACGGGCCTTCGAAACCGGGCGGGTGGCGAGCGTGGAGGCGTCGGCGTTGAGCTGGCTCCAGTCCAGCTCCAGGCCCTTGATGTCGGAATCATCCGCCTCGGGCGTGGCGGCGGCTTCCGCCGCGGGGGCTTGCTGATCTTGCGGCCAAACATCTTGCGGCCAAGGATCTTGCGGCAAGGCCGACGTCTGCGCGCTCGCCTGGAGCATAAACGCCAAGCTGAAGCCGGCCGCCAGAATCGGCAGCATCGTCCGGCCATACCGTGTTTTGGAAAACATAACCCCGCCCGCATTCCAAGTGCGGCGAGGATGCGTGCACATCGGCGCGAAATTGTGGCGGGGCATGGCTCGGTCCACCGGACGAAATGCAGGGTGGGCAAGCGCCAGCATGCCCACCAATATGCGCGAACAAGAGAGGTGGGCGCGGCGCTGGCGCCTTGCCTACCCTACCAACGCGCCGTGACAATCAGGCGAACGCCGAGATCTTCGGCAAATGGATCGGACGGCCGAGCGCCTGTTCCACCAGATCGAAGGTGTCGACGAGAATGCGGATATTGGTCAACTTGCCGGCCTTGAACTGCGCGAAATGCGCGATCCGCAAGCTGATCGGCTTGTCGGAGTCCAGCGCCGTCAGCGAATAGCGCAGCATCGATGCCGCGGAATCCACGCCCAGCATGATGGTCTCGCGGTCAAAGCGGCGAACCCGGATGTTGTCCGCGATCTGCCGGAGCACCTCCAGCACGGCCGCCTTGCCGTGGCGTGCGCCGAGGAATGGAAACATGTCGATCGGGCCATAGATCGCCCAATCGACATCCTCGTCGATCAAGTTTTCGATTTCGTCGTGCCGGCGTTCGTTGATCGCGCGATGCAACGCGCGCGAGAAACGCCAGAGGCTGTGCTCTGTCATGCTTTTCGCTTTCTGAACTGGATTTCGAATCAGCAAACGGCCCTAACGGACGCCACGGGCCGGGCGTCATCGGCGACGCCCGGCCCGGATGCTGCACTTCACTGTTGAAGCCCTAAATAGAGCTGTCCGGCCCAAATACAATGCTCAATATTGCATTGCACAAATGCGGGCCGGAACCCACACGTTTACGTGTCATGCCGTCGCAGCGGGTCCCGCTCGATGGCGATTTCGGCGTCGCGCACCGCGATCACGCCGAACAGCGCCGCGCCGCCGAGGCCGCCGATCCCGGCGCCGAGCGGCATGAAGGTGAAGAACACCAGCATGCCGCTATAGCCTTCGAAATCCGTGGTTTTGAAGATTTCGACCCAGGCGAGCCCGGCGCCGATGCCGAGCGCGGCGCCGCCGAGCGCGCCCAGCACAAGACCCAGCAGCACCAGCAACGCAATCTTCATGTGGATGTTTTCGCCGGTCGATGTTCGCTTTAGCCCTCGATAAGTCGCGGGCCCGGGCGGCGAGGTTCAACGCGGCGGGGAAGATATCGATCGGTCGGCGGGGCGACATAGGCGCGCCCCGAAAGGACGAGCCGCGAGGATCAGGCCTTGCCCAGCCCGCGTTCGGCCAGCGCCGCGGAGAGATCGGTTTCGAGCACCTGCTGCACCAGGTCGAAGGAATCTAGGATCTCGCGGATCTGCGCAATCTGTCCCTCGCGGAGGGTATAGAACACCGCCACGTCGAACTGCATGACCCTCGCATTGCTGCGCTTGGTGAAGAACGCGCGCAGATAGGCGGCGACCTTGTCGCCCTCGGCCAGCAGCATGGGCCTCTCGTAGCGAATCGTGGAATAGCGGGCGTGGACGGTTTTCCACATCTCCCGCACTTCCGCCTTGCCGTGCCACGCGCCCATATGCGGCAGGATATCGATCGGCGCGTGGGTGAGGAAATCGATGTCGTCGGTGCAGTGCGCCAGCGCACCCTCGATATTGCCGGCCTCGAAATCATCGAGCGCCGAGAGCACGCGCTGACGGTTGAGAGATTCGACCATTTGTTTTCCCCCGCCGGTGTTTGGCCCGGTTCGCATTTTCCGGTTGCATTGTGGACGGAATTCCACCGAGATCAATTGGCCAAAAGGACGCCCATCCATTTGACGTTAACAGTTCGAAAATGGTTCACGATCGATGGTTGTATTTTGGGCATTCCACCGCGATGCCTTGCCGCAGCCGACGGCGCGGTTCGGCGGTGCCGGCAATCTCCGGTCGATGCGGTGCAGAAGGCGGCGCGGCCCCGCGAGACGCGTTGTCGAGTTCCCGGCCGGTCTGCCGCGTGCCTGCATTCGCGCGCGCCGGCCTCAACTCTTCTTGTTCGGGCTCTGGCCGGCCGGCGTCTTGCCGGACGAGAACGGCGAGGGCGCGGCGCCGCCCTTCTTGAGGTTCTTGTCGGCCTTCGGTTTCTTCTTTTCCTTGTTGCTGCGCATTTGTCCCTTGGCCATGGCGATCTCCCTGGCGCCCGGTTGAAAGATGCTGGCGCGCCATAAGTCTAGCAAATGTGCGAGCCGCTGTATGCCGCAATTGCATCCCGCCGCCTCGCGCGGAACGCATCTCCACCGATTTGCATGGCCGCAGCAGCTCGGCGGGTGTCCCAGATTTAATGAAACATCGCCGCCGGCAAACGGTTTGAACGACACGGGCGACGATTTCTTCAAGGAGAACAACAATGATGAAATCCGCATCCGTTGCCGTCGCGGCGCTGCTGCTGTCCGGCGTCTCGGCGGCGTCGGCCGCGAGCCACATGTCGAACCGGTCGACCGGTTCCGCGATGGCCCGTGACACGCTCGACCTGTCGGCGACGCAGCAGAAGGATATCTGGAAGGACCTCAGCCGTCATGCCACCAACCAGACCGCGCCGTCGGGATTCAACGCTACCGTCGGCGAAGCGATACCCTCCGGCGTCAGCACCTATCCGCTGCCGCGCCAGGCCAGGCGAGACGTGCCGGCGGTGAAGCCGTATCGCTACGCCATGACGCAGGACAAGGTCCTGATCGTGAATCCGAGCGACAAGAAGATCGCGGACGTCGTGCAGAAGTAGCGGCGCATCGTCATTCCGGGGCGCGCCGGAAGGCGCGAACCCGGAATCGGCGCGTGGGATTTCGTTCACAAGCGACTTCACATTTTCAAACAGCCAACGCCGTCATTGCCTGCGACAGAGGCGAAGCGCCTGCGCGCGCGACCTTTTGGCTCGCAATGACGGCCAGATACGATTTCGCGTTCCCGCGGCGCGATGCGCCCGAGTTGTGCAAAGAACCTTCCGCCCCCGAAGAGGGCGCGCGGGAATGCCGGGTGCCCAGTGCACCCGCAGCCTCGTGTGCGCTGGGGTAGTGAAAAATGCACACGAGTATTCACAGCGGTCGCACCGGAAATCACCCGGCATCCCCGCACGCAATGGTTTTAACGGCTTCCTTCGTGATCTCCCCGGCGATCGGCTTTTTTGCC
>JBGPSI010000026.1:0-34349 GCA_041490045.1 Bradyrhizobium sp. | reverse complement strand
TGCCAGCCCTCAAGCGCCTTCAGCACCTGGCGATTCTCGCTGAGATTCACGTTGTTGGGAATCTTGGTCGAGTAATCGACGTTCATGATGTTCACGTTCATGGCGTGCTCCTTTGCGGTATTTTCCGTCATGCCCGGCCTTGTGCCGGGCATCCACGTCCTCTCTTCAAGAAAGAAGACGTGGATGGCCGGGTCGAGCCCGGCCATGACGCAGCAAAAATTACTAAACCCGCGTCATATCGAACTGCGCCTTCTGGCCGGTGCCGTAGCGGCGCAGCGCGCCGTTTTCGCCGACCGCGTTGGGGCGCTGGAAGATCCAGTTCTGCCACGCCGTCAGGCGCGAGAAGATTTTCGATTCCATGGTCTCGGGCCCGACGAAGCGCAGGTTCGCTTCCATGCCGGTGAGACTGTCGGGCGAGAAGCTGGTGCGCTCCTCGAAGAACACCCGGATCTCGTCGTCCCAGTCGATGTCGTCGAGCGCGAAGGTGACGAGGCCGAGCGCCTCGGCTTCCTCGGCGTCGAGCGCCTTGCCGATCGCCGCCTGCGCGCGCTCCAGATCCGAAGGGTCGGCCTGGAAGCGCGATTGCAGCCGGGTGAGGCCGTGGCTCATCGGATAGGGACCGAAATTCATCGCGGAAAGTTCGATCGCCGGGGGCGCGCGGTTGTCGCCCTGCCGCGAGCCGATCAGCATGTAGGAGCGGTCGGCCGCGAACACGAGTTCAGCCAGGGTGCCGGCGAAGCAGGAGCCCGGCTCGACCAGCGTCACCAGCGTGCGCGAGGTGACGTCGATGCGCTTGAGCACGCGCTTCCAGTACTGCCTGATCTCGTTGACCAGCCAGTGCGTCTTGTTGGCCTCGAGGAAGGCGTCATGGGCCAGCACATTGGCGCGCTCGCCATGCGACTTGAACACAAGCATCGCGATCTCGAGCTCGTTGATGCGCAAATGCAGGATCGCATCGTCGAGCTCGCGCGCCACCTGCAGCGGCCAGAACGATGACCCCTGCGCGATCATGCCGTCGATGTCGGCGGGCGGGGCCGCTTCCGGCGCCTTGATCGAGATGGTGGCGATGCGCTGGGCGCGGTCGATATCGACGCTGACCAGATCGTAACGAACGCTGGTGTCGCCGATGCTGCGCGCCAGCGGCGTCAGCGTGACGCCCTTGCCGTTGCCGTTGCGCCTGGAAGAAGCGGCGAATTCCCTGGCGCGCTCGGTGACCTTCGTCTCCAGCTTGCTGTTCGGCACGATCTCGTCGACGAGGCGCCACTGCACCGCGCGCTTGCCCTTGATGCCTTCCTCGATGGTGCAGAAATAATCGGCGTGATCGCGGCGCACCTTGCGCTTGTCGACCACCCGCGTCAGGCCGCCGGTGCCCGGCAGCACCGCCAAAAGCGGCACTTCCGGCAGCGCCACCGAGGCTGAGCCGTCATCGGCAAGGATGATGTGATCGGTCGCGAGCGCGAGTTCGTAGCCGCCGCCGGCCGCGGTGCCGTTGACCACCGTGATGAAACGCTGGCCGGAATTCTCGGAGGAATCCTCCAGCCCGTTACGGGTCTCGTTGGTGAATTTGCAGAAATTGACCTTGTGGGCGTGGGTGGCGCCGGCCAGCATCCGGATGTTGGCGCCGGCGCAGAACACGCGGTTCTTGCCGGAGCGCACGATCACCGCCTTGACCCCGGGATGTTCGAAGCGCAGCCGCTGCACGGCATCGGCAAGTTCGATATCGACGCCGAGATCGTAGGAATTCAGCTTGAGCTGATAGCCCTCGAACAGCCCGCCATTCTCGTCGACATCCATGGTCAGCGTGGCGGTGTCGCCATCGACGGCGAGCTTCCAATGCCGGTAGCGCTGCGGATCGGTCTGGAAATCGATGTATTTCGCGCCGCCAGCCAGGACGCGATCTTCACCGGGCTTTTCGCCAGCCATCGGGCCACCCTCACCTGTTCTGGATTGTCTCGGTTAATATGCACAATAATGCATGTCATGGATGCCGTCCAGCCCTTTTGGGATGAAAACCGGCATTTTGTTTCATATCGATTGGCGGCGACGGCGGGCTGAACGCCCGCCGGCATCGCCGCGGCGGATGCGTCAGGCCGCCCGTCCCTGCGAGCCTTCATGCATGCGCAGAATGCGGTCGGTGAGTTCGGAGATCGCATGCAGCGTCGCCTCAGGCGCTTCGCGATGCGGCGAATGCCCGGCGCCCGGGATGATCGTCACATCGACAGGACAATAACATTCCTCCTGCGCGACCTCGATCTGGCGCATCGTGCCGTATTGATCGTCGGCACCCTGCAGGATCGCGACCGGCACGCGGATATAAGCGAGATAGTCGGAGATATCCCAGCTGCGAAATTTCGGGTCGAGCCAGGCGCCGTTCCAGCCGTAGAAGGCGTTGTCGACATCCTTATGCCAGCGCGCCAGTTTTGTCTTCAGGTTGGTGGTCTCATAGGCTTGCTTGATCTCGGCGATCGAGCTCACCGAGACATCCTCCACGACGAAATGCGGCGCGATCATCGCAACCGCGCGCACGCGATGATCGGCAACCCCGCCGGCATAGATCGCCGCGATCGACGCCCCGTCGGAATGGCCGAGCAAGAGGCCGCGGCGGAAGCCGATGCGGTCGAGCAGCTTCGGCAGCACGTCGAGCGCTTCGACATGCATGTAGTCGAGCGGCCGCGGCAGCGGGACCTTGGTCGAAGCGCCGTAGCCTGCGCGCGAATAGACGAACACGCCAGTGCCGGTCGCGGCCTGGAGCTTGTCCGGAAAATCGCCCCACAGCCCGGCCGAGCCGAGGCCTTCGTGCAGCATGACAATGGTCGGCGCGTCTTCCGGCGCCGGACCGATCATGCGGTATTCGAGCTCGGAGGCGCCGATGGCGAGGAAGCCGGTGGGGGAGAGGGCGGCCATGACGACTAGTTGTGTTCCCGCAACTTGAAGCGCTGAATCTTTCCGGTCGCGGTTTTGGGCAAGGACTCCACGACGTCGATCCAGCGCGGATATTTCCACACCCCGATCTTCTGCTTGACGTATTCCTTGAGCGCCTCGTGCAGGCCGGAGGTCTCCGCGCCGGCGCGCAGCACCACGAAGGCTTTCGGCTTCAACAGTCCTTCCGGATCGGCCTCGGGCACCACGGCGGCCTCGAGCACGGCCGGGTGGGTGATCAGCGCGCTCTCGACCTCGAACGGCGACACCCAGATGCCGGAGACCTTGAACATGTCGTCGCTGCGGCCGCAGAAGGTGTAGCGGCCCTCAATGTCGCGAATGTATTTGTCGCCGGTGCGGGTCCAATAACCCTCGAAGGTGGAGCGGGTCTTGTTGCGCTGGTTCCAGTAGCCCTCGCCGGCCGACGGCGCATGCACCAGCATTTCGCCGACTTCGCCATCGGCCACCTCATTGCCGGCCTCGTTCACCAGCCGCACCTGATAGCCCGGCACAGGACGGCCCGAGGTGCCGTATTTGATGTCGCCGGGCGAATTCGACAGGAAGATATGCAGCAGCTCGGTCGAGCCGACGCCATCGAGGATGTCGACGCCGAAGCGCGCCTTCCAGGCATTGCCGACCGATTCCGGCAGCGCCTCGCCGGCGGAGGTGCAGATGCGCAGGCGCGAGCCGCCGCGTTCATTCTTCAAGGCTTCGTCGTGCAGCATCGCCGAGAACAGCGTCGGGACTCCGAAGAAGATGCTGGGATTGTACTTGTTCATCAGCGCGAACATCGACGCCGGCGTCGGACGTTCAGAATTGAGCACGGTGGTGGCGCCGACCGACATCGGGAAGGTCAGCGCATTACCGAGGCCGTAGGCGAAGAACAATTTGGCCGCCGACAGCCCGACATCGTCCTCGCGAATGCCGAGCACCTGCCTGGCATAGGTGTCCGCGGTGGCGGCGAGGTTGGCATGCAGATGCCGCACACCCTTGGGCATGCCGGTCGAGCCCGACGAATACAGCCAGAACGCCGGCTCGTCCTCATGGGTCGCAACGGTAGCGAACTGATCGCTCTCGCCCGCGAGTTCGTCGGACAGTTTCTTGTAACCATGCCCGTCCCTGCCCGAGACGATGACGTGGTCGAGATCGGACATGCGCCCGACCATGTCCTTGACCACCGGCAGCAGCGCTTCGGAAATGAACAGCACGCGGGCGCGGCAATCCGCCAGCACATAGGCGTATTGGTCCGACGTCAAAAGCGTATTGAGCGGCACCGGCACCACGCCGGCCCGGATCGCGCCGAGAAACACGGCCGGAAAATCCACCGTGTCGAGCATGATCATCGCGACGCGTTCTTCGCGGCGGACGCCGAGGCGCCGCAGCATGTTGGCGACGCGGCAGCTTCTCTTCTGCAGCTCGCCATAGGTCAGTTCGGAGACGGTGTCGGTGAAGGCGAGTTTTGCCCCGCGGCCTTCCTCGACATTGCGGTCGAGCAGCCAGGTCACCGCGTTGTAGGTGCTCATGCTCCGCCCTCGTCAGCCAAGCGTGTCACGACGCCGCCTCCCCCGATTTTTGAGAATTATAATTCATAGAAAGCCACCGGGCGAGCTTGCTGTCAATCCTTCTCGGCATTATGTTTCCAGCTGCGCGCGCTTCGCGGCCAACCAGACCAGGGGACATGACCGAGACTCCCGATCCCGAAAGCGCTTTTCTCGAACAGCTCGGCCAGCGCGTCCGCACCATGCGTGCGCTGCGCGGCATGTCGCGCAAGGTGCTGGCAAAGGTCTCCGGTATTTCCGAACGCTATATCGCCCAGCTCGAAAGCGGCAAGGGCAACGTCTCGATCGTGCTGTTGCGCCGGGTGTCGGACGCGATGGGCGCGCATCTGGAGGATCTCATTCCGATCGGCGAACCTTCGCCGGACTGGCCGGTCATCCGCGATCTCTTGCGCAAGGCCACACCGAACCAGATCGCGCAGGCCAAGGATGTGCTGGCGGGCCAAAGCGCCTCGGCGCAGCGGCGGATGTCGTTTGCCGGCATCGCCCTGATCGGCCTGCGCGGCGCCGGCAAATCCACCCTCGGCAGGATGCTGGCGAAGAAGATCGGCTGGAGTTTCGTCGAATTGAACAAGGAGATCGAGCGGGACAACGGCCTGTCGGTCGCCGAGATCATCGCGCTCTACGGCCAGGAAGGTTTTCGGCGGATGGAACAGGCCGCGCTGACGGCATTGCTGCAGCGAAACGAGCCGATGGTGCTGGCGACCGGCGGCGGCATCGTCTCCGAACCCGTGACCTTCGACCGGATCCTGTCGTCGTTCTACACCATCTGGGTCAAGGCCGAGCCGGAAGAACACATGGCGCGGGTGCGCGGCCAGGGCGACCTGCGCCCGATGGCCGACGACCGCTCGGCGATGGCGGAATTGCGCACCATCCTGAAGAGCCGCGAACCGCTCTATGCGCGGGCCGCCGCCGTGGTCGACACCGCCGGGCTTTCGGTGGACGCCGCGGCCGCACGCCTGATCGAGGCGGTGGCGCCGGTGCTGCAGCAGGAGGCGCATGCGTTCGGGCTCCGCAGCGTGGTGTCGTGAGGCGACAAAATGCCCGCCGGGCATACATCGATCAGACGTCGATCAATTGGCAGACATGTTCGTGAAACACCAGGTACCGCCTCGGGCCAATCAATTGGGGTGAATTCTCCCGCCACCACGCCGCGGCTGCAGGGCTCGATGACGCGAGAATATCGACCGCATCGACGGATTCCACGACGTAGCCCCGAATCCTTTCCGCCCGCCCCCGAATGATACCCCACAATTGAGCCAGCCGCGTACGCGGCATCGACAGCGCGCCGAATACGTAAAACGCTCCGGGAGCCGAATGGCGCGTCAACGGCAACTTCAGGCCGACCCACTGCTCGCGCACCCAAAATGGCGCCTCACCCGGCGGAACGCCGACAATTCGGATCGTCGGATTGGTCTTGTTCGTGTCGTCGCCCATCGCAGATCCTTATGGCCTCGCACACAGCAGCGCCTGCTCGGTCCACCGCAGATTACGCTAATTTCAGTCGGTGTGGAGTAACCCTGCGCAAGGAATTCGCTTGCGGTGAAGCGCGGGGCTAGTAATTTGATTTCAAACAAAATTCAGCGCGCGACGCCGGGAAAGGCACCCCCGCCATGATGAGCCAGGAACGGAACGACCTGATCACCCGCACGGGTGCGAAAGACCCTTGCGGGAAACTGATGCGGATGTACTGGCAGCCGGCGGCGCTGGTGGATGAGCTGCAGGGCCCGCGCCCCGTGCGGCCCGTAAAGCTGCTCGGCGAGAATCTGGTGCTGTTTCGCGACGACGAGGGCCGCTACGGCCTGATCGAGCGGCATTGCGCGCATCGCGGCGCCGACCTCGCCTTCGGCCGGCTCGAGAACGGCGGCCTGCGCTGCGCCTTTCATGGCTGGCTGTTCGACGCGACCGGCCAGTGCCTGGAGACGCCGGCCGAGCCGAAGGACTCGCCGCTCTGCAAGGGCATCAGGCAGCGCGCCTATCCCGTGGTGGAGAAGAGCGGCATCCTCTGGGCTTATCTCGGCGAAGGCGCACCGCCGGCCTTCCCCGAGATCGATTGCTTCGTCGCGCCCGACAGCCACACCTTCGCGTTCAAGGGCCACATCAACTGCAACTGGCTGCAGGCGCTTGAAGTCGGCATCGATCCGTCGCACGCCTCGTTCCTGCATCGCTTCTTCGAGGACGAGGATACTTCCGGCGCCTACGGCAAGCAGTTTCGCGGGGCGTCGGCCGGTAGCGACATGCCAATGACGAAGATCCTGCGCGAATACGATCGCCCCATCATCAATGTCGAGCAGACCGAATATGGCCTGCGGCTGATCGCGCTGCGCGAGATCGACGAAGAGCGCACCCATGTCCGCGTCACCAACCAGCTGTTCCCGCATGGCTTCGTGATTCCGATGAGCACGGAAATGACGATCACGCAGTGGCACGTGCCGGTCGATGACGAGAACTGCTACTGGTACGCGATCTTCACGTCCTATTCGGCGCCGGTGGACAAGAAGAAGATGCGCGACCAGCGCCTCGAACTCTACGAGCTGCCCGATTACAAGTCGCGCAAGAACAAGTCGAACGATTACGGCTTCGATCCACAGGAGCAGTCGACCGCGACCTATACCGGCATGGGCAGCGACATCAACGTGCACGACCAGTGGGCGGTGGAATCGATGGGCGCGATCCAGGACCGCACAAGCGAACATCTCGGCAGCGCCGACAAGGCCATCGTGCAGTTCCGCCGCCTGCTGCGGCAGGAGATCGAGAAGGCTAATTCCGGCGCCAAACCCTTCATGTTCCTCGACGCCGTGCATGCGAAGAGCATCCAGGGTCCAGCGACGATGGACGGCATCGGCCCGACGCGTGGCTGGGAGACGTACTGGATGGAGGTCGACGTCAAGCGGCGGCGCGGCGCGCCCTGGGCCGCGCCCGTGCCGGCCGAGATCGCCGACACGGTGCGTCATCTGAAGGCGGTCAAGTGATGCCTCTCCTTTGTCATTGCGAGCGGAGCGAAGCAATCCATCTCGCCGCGCAAAGAAAGAATGGATTGCTTCGTCGCTTTGCTCCTCGCAATGACGGCGATATTTCGAGTCGATCGCGTCCGGAGGACGCGCGTTGAGTTTTGTCAGGCGTCACGGTCTCTGGTCCGATGAGCAGAACGAAGCGGCGACGCGGCTGAAGCGCATCGTCGAGGAGCAAAAGCTCGAAGTTATCCGGCTGTCGTTCCCCGACCAGCACGGCATCCTGCGCGGCAAGACGCTGGTCGCGGCGGAAGCGCTGGCGTCGCTGGAGAGCGGCTGCAGCATCACCACCACGATGTTCGCCAAGGACACCTCGCACAAGACCGTGTTTCCGGTGTTCACCTCCGGCGGCGGTTTTGGGATGCGGGAGATGGAAGGCGCCGCCGACGTTTTGATGGTGCCGGACCCCACGAGCTTCCGCGTGCTGCCATGGTCGCCCGCGACCGGATGGCTGTTGTGCGATGTCTATTTCGCCGACGGGCGGCCGGTGCCGTTCGCGACCCGCCACCTCTACCGGTCGGTGCTCGATAAACTTGCCAAGCGCGGCTACGATTTCGTCGCCGGGCTCGAAGTCGAATTCCACATCTTCAAGCTGGAAGACGCCAAGATGTCGCCGGAGCATGCGGGACAGCCGGGCACGCCGCCGGACGTCAGCCTGCTGTCGCACGGCTATCAATATCTCACCGAGCAGCGCTACGACCAGATGGAGCCGGTGCTGGAAATCATCCGGCGCGACGTCCTGGCGCTCGGCCTGCCGCTGCGCTCGATCGAGGTGGAGTTCGGCCCGAGCCAGTGCGAATTCACCTTTGCGCCGAGGAAAGGGCTCGAGCCTGCCGACACCATGATCCTGTTTCGCAGCGCCGTGAAGCAGATCGCCCATCGCCACGGCTATCACGCCACCTTCATGTGCCGGCCGAAACTTCCCAACGTGTTCGCCTCCGGCTGGCACCTGCATCAGTCGATCGTTTCGCGAGCGAGCGGCGACAACGCGTTCATGACCACGGATGGCGCGGAAGTGCTGAGTCCGTTCGGCCGCCACTATCTCGCGGGGCTGTTGGAGCATGCCCGTGCATCGGCCGTGTTCACCACGCCGACCATCAACGGCTACAAGCGCTACCGTTCCTATTCGCTGGCGCCGGACCGCGCGATCTGGGGCCGCGACAACCGCGGCGTGATGGTGCGCGTGCTCGGCGGCCCCGGCGATGGCGCGACAAGGCTGGAAAACCGCATCGGCGAGCCCGCCGCCAACCCCTATCTCTACATGGCATCCCAGATTCTCTCCGGCCTCGACGGCGTCGACCGCGCGCTCGATCCCGGCCCGTCCGCCGACACGCCGTACGAGACGCAGGCCGCGCCTTTACCGAAGACGCTGCGCGAAGCGGTGTTTGCGCTGAAGGACGATCCGTTCTTCCGCGACGCGCTCGGCGCCGGTTTTGTGGACTATTGCGTCCACATCAAGAACGCCGAGATCGAACGCTTCCAGGCCGAGGTATCGGACTGGGAGCAGCGCGAATATTTCGAAATGTTTTGAGATTTTAGCCCGTCATTCCGGGATGGTGCGTCAGCACCAGACCCGGAATCTCGAGATTCCGGGTTCGCGCTTTCGCGCGCCCCGGAATGACCGGGGCCCTCAAACCCCCAAATACCGGTGCTGCAGATCCGGCTCCGCGATCAGCTGCTCCGAGGTGCCGCTCCACACGGCTTTACCGCGCTCGATGATGTAATGGCGGTCGGCGATGCGGGTGAGGTGTTCGATGTTCTTGTCGATCACCAGCACGGATTGGCCGCGTGCTTTCAGCATCGACAGACAGTTCCAGATTTCCTCGCGGATCAAGGGCGCCAGCCCCTCGGTCGCTTCATCCAGGATCAACAGTTTCGGATTGGTCATCAGCGCCCGGCCGATCGCCAGCATCTGCTGCTCGCCGCCGGAAAGCTGGTTGCCCATATTGTTGCCGCGCTCGGCGAGCCGTGGGAACAGCGCGTGGATCTTTTCCAGCGTCCAGGGGTCGGGGCTGCCGAGGCGATTGCCGGAAGCGGCGACGAGATTTTCGCGCACCGTCAGGTTCGGAAAGATCTGGCGCCCCTCCGGCACGAGGCCAACGCCCAATTGCGCGATCCGGAACGAAGCAAGTTTTCGCACCTCGCGTCCCGCGAAGCGGATCGTGCCGGCGCGCGCGGGCGTCAGCCCGAGGATAGAGCGGATGGTGGTGGTCTTGCCCATGCCGTTGCGGCCCATCATCGCGACCATTTCGCCCGAGCGGACCTGCAGCGACAGGCCGAACAGCACCTGGCTGAGGCCATAGCAGGTCTCGATGCCGTCTATCTCGAGCAGCGGCGCCGCGTCAGCCATGACTGACCACCACATGCTGGTCGCCGAGATAGGCGCGCTTGACTTCGTCGTTGGCCCGGATCTCCGCCGGCGTGCCCGAGGCGATGACGCGGCCATAGACGAGCACACTGATACGATCGGCGAGCGCGAACACCGCGTCCATGTCGTGCTCGACCAGCACGATGGAAACCTCGCGCCGCAGCTCCTGCAGCAGTTTGACCATGCGCGCGGATTCGGTGACGCCGAGGCCGGCCATCGGCTCGTCGAGCAGCAGGAGTTGCGGCCTTGTGGCGAGCGCCACGGCGAGTTCGAGTTCGCGCTGCTCGCCATGGCTCAGCCTGGAGACCAGCACGCCGGCGCGATGGCCGAGCCCGACCCGATCGAGCGCGTCCTGCGCGGCTTTTCGCAGATGCGGAACCTCGCGGGCATTGCGCCAGAAATGGAAGGAGTGGCCGTCGCGCGCCTGCGCGGCGAGGGCTGCGTTGTCGATCGCGGTGAAGTCCGGCAGCAGCGAGGTGATCTGGAACGAACGCGCCAGCCCGAGCGCGCTGCGGCGATAGACCGGGACGCGGGTGATGTCGCGACCGGCAAGCCTGATGGTGCCGGAATGCGGCAGCAACTGCCCGATCAACTGGCTGATCAGCGTGGTCTTGCCGGCGCCGTTCGGTCCGATGATGGCGTGCAATTCGCCGCTCGCGACATCGAGCGAGACGTGATCGGTGGCGATGATGCCGCCGAACCGCCGCACCAGTTTTTCCACGCGGAGCAAGGGTTCAGCCACGATTGAACCTCCCCAGCAAGCCGTCGATGCCGCCGCGCCCGAACAGCACGATCAGCAGCAGTAGCGGGCCCAGGATCATCGCCCAGTATTCGGTGACTTGCGACAGGAATTCTTCCAGCAGCAGGTAGACGATCGCCCCGATCACCGGGCCGAACAGCGAGCCCATGCCGCCGAGGATCACCATCACCATCAGATCGCCGGAGCGCGTCCAGTACATCACCGCCGGGCTGACGAAGTCGGTGTTGTTGGCGAGCAGCGCACCGGCCAGCCCGCAGATGGTGCCGGCAATGACGAAACAGGCCAGCCGGTAGCGCGTGGCGGGAAAGCCGATCGCCTGCATCCGCGCTTCGTTGGAACGCAGGCCCTGCACCACCATGCCGAACCGCGAATTGACGATGCGCCAGATCAGATAGAGCCCAGCGAGCAGGCAGGCGAGGCAGAGATAATAGAACTGCACGCGGTTCGACAGGTTGATCAGCCCGCCGAAATCGCTGCGCTTGTAGATGGTGAGACCGTCGTCGCCGCCATAGCGGGCGAGCCCGGAGGCGACGTAATAGGCCATCTGCGCGAATGCCAGCGTGATCATGATGAAATAGACGCCGCGGGTGCGCAACGAGAGCGCGCCGATCACCAGCGCGAACAGCGCGGAAGCCAACAGCGCCACCGGCCATTGAACGAAGCCAGAGCCGATGCCCTCGGCGGCGAGAATGCCGACTGCGTAGCCGCCGATCCCGAGATAGGCGGCATGCCCAAAACTCATCATCCCGCCATAGCCCATGATGAGGTTGAGGCTGGCGGCGGCGAGCGCGAAGATCACGATACGGGTGAACAGCGTCAGCGCGAAGACGTTGCCGCTCAACGAGGTGTAGAGCGGAAGCAGCAGGAGGCCGGCGACGACGAGCGCGGCAACCGCATTTCGGACATTGAACAAAGCCTTCATCGGCGGTTGGCCGGAAAAAGCCCCTCCGGCCGCACCACCAGCACGATCGCCATCACGAGATAGATCAGCATCGAGGAGAGCGCGGGCGCCGCGGTGGAGGCCGCGGCCGAGCTCAGCACCTTGCGCAGCAGATCGGGCAGGAAGGCGCGGCCGAGCGTATCGGTCATGCCGACGAAGATCGCGGCCAGGAAGGCGCCGCGGATCGAGCCGATGCCGCCGATCACGATGATGACGAAGGCCAGGATCAGGATGTTCTCGCCCATGCCGATCTGAACGGTGAGGATCGGCGCCTGCATCAGCCCGGCAAGGCCGGCCAGCGCCGCGCCGAGCCCGAACACCAGGGTGTAGAGCAGCTTGATGTTGATGCCGAGCGCCCCGATCATTTCGCGGTTCGAGGCGCCGGCGCGGATCAGCATGCCGAGCCGGGTGCGCATCACGACGATGTAGAGCAGCAGCGCCACCACCAACGCGACCACGATGATCGCCAACCGATAGGCCGGATAATAGATGCCGGGCAGGATCGGCACAGGCACCGTCAGCCAGGCCGGCAGCGGCAGCGCGAGGCCCGCCGGGCCCCAGATCAGCCGCACGGCGTCATTGAAGAACAGGATCAGCCCGAAGGTCGCCAGCACATGGTCGAGATGGTCGCGGCCATAGAGGTGCCGCAGCGCCACGAATTCCAGGACGATGCCGAGCAGCAGGGTCGCGCCCAGCGCCAGCAGCACGCCGAGGACGAAACTGCCGGTCCACGCCACGAAGGTGGCCGCGAAATAGGCGCCCATCATGTAGAGCGAGCCGTGCGCCAGATTGACGAAGTCCATGATACCGAACACCAGCGTCAATCCCGCCGCCAGCAGAAACAGCAAGAGACCGAACTGCAATCCGTTCAAAAATTGTTCGACGACAAGCAGCATGAACGCTCTAAGTGGCTCTCTAAGTCATCGGGCTGCAAAACACATGCCGACATCTGGTAGGATGGGTTGAGCGTGGCGAAACCCATCGCTTTCGTTGAGATCGCCGATCGGTTTCGCTGCGTTCAACCCATCGTACGGTTCAGTGTCAAGACACAAGCCGAAAGGAATACAGCGGCCGCGCGCGAGCGCGGCCGCTGTATTCGACAGGACCCGCGATCACTTCATCGGGCATTTGCCGTGGAAGCTGTCCTGATTGTCCTTGACGATGGTGGAGACGGTCTTCAGCGAGAGCTGGCCGTCGGCGTCCTTGACCACGTTTTGGAGGTAGAAATTCTGGATCGGGATGTGGTTGTTGCCGTATTTGAAGGGGCCGCGTAGCGACTTGAAATCGGCCTTCTCCATTTCCGCCTTCATCGCGTCCTTCTTGCTGGTGTCGCCCTTCACGGCGACCACCGCGCTGTTGATCAGCTGCGCGGCGTCATAGGCCTGCGCGCCATAGTAGGTCGGGCGCAGACCGGGATATTTCTTGCGGTAGTCGGCGACGAACTTCTTGTTCTGCTCGTTCGGCAGGTCGTTCACCCACTCCTGCGCGCCGGGCACGCCGAGCGCGTTTTCCTTCTGCAGCGGCAGCGACAATTCGTCGATGGTGAAAGCCGTATAGAGCGGCATCTGCTCCTTGAGGCCGGCCTGCGCATATTGATTGAGGAACTGCACGCCGGCCGCACCGGGATAGAACACGAAGATCGATGCCGCGCCGGACGCCCGCGCCTTCGACAGCTCGGCCGAGAAGTCGAGCTGAGTCGGCCACACCGTATATTCCTCGCCCTTGACCTCGCCCTTGAAGGTGCTCTTGACGCCGGCCAGCATGTCCTTGCCGGCCGCGTAGTTCGGGCCGATCAGGAACACCGACTTGACGCCCTTCTGGTTCATGTAGAGGCCCATCGCCGCAGGCGTCTGGTCGTTCTGCCATGAGGTCGAGAACACGTAAGGCGAGCACAATTCGCCGGCGAGCTGCGAGGGGCCGGCGTTGGCCGAGACCAGGAAGGTCTGGGAATCGACCGCGGTTTTCAGCGAGGCGAGCAGCACGTTCGACCAGATATAGCCGGCGATGAAATCCACATGGTCGGACTGCACCAGCTTCTCGGTCTTCTGCTTGCCGACATCCGGCTTCTGTCCGTCGTCCTCGTAGATCACCTCGACCGGCTTGCCGCCCATCTTGCGGCCCAGATGATCGAGCGCGAGCTCGAACGAGTTGCGCATGTCGTTGCCGATCACGGCGGTCGGGCCGCTGAACGTGGAGACAAACCCGATCTTGATGGTATCCCCCGCCGAAGCGGGGCTTGCCAGTGCAAGCGCCATCGCGCCCGCCAGCCAAAATGCCTTGTTCATATCCGTCTCCCCTCCCTCATTATCCAACCGATCCGGTCAAGCCGGTCGCCCCCTTGTCGGGGCAGAACGGCCGACGCCGTTCGTTTTCCGCTTCCCCGGTGTTGTGCGCAAAATCTGAAGCGCACAGCAAGCACGAACCGGGGGCTCCGCCTTAGAACCTTCGGCCCAGTGCAACGCTTCATGCACCATAATTCGTATGAATTGACGATGGCAAGAATTATAATTCCACGCTAACGCGGAAGCGACCGCACTGCAAAATCGCAACCGGCGGAATGCTTTCGATCGGACCACTCGGCGCGATGTCGCTTATCGGGCCGCGCTGGCGCTTTGGGGTTTTAGGGGCACTTAACGCATTGCGACCAAGCTCCGTGCAATCAGCGGAGAAATTTGATGCTCATCAGCGATAAAGTCGCACGGACAAAATGGTGCCCCCACGTGCGCATCGACAACAACAACCGGCTGCACAATTCGCTGACCGACGGGTTTGCGAACTCGGAGAAGATGTATCACTGCATCGGCAGTGACTGCATGGGCTGGCGCCAATTCCACCTCACGCACTACAAGGGCAGCGAGGAGGAATTGCAGGGCCACGGCTATTGCGGCTTTGCGGGCAAGATCGAACTCGAATAGGCATCGCGCCAGCGTTTCGCTGGCTTTGTCAGATCCGATATTCAGCGCCGTCGATGATGTAGGGCGCGTGGCGGAAATCGCGGATTTCAGCGACCTTGCCGGCGGACCATTGCAGCAGCATGAAGGATTTCGGCGCCGCGCCGGGCTGGCCGGGATCGAACACCAGGATCGCGGGCCGTCCCTCCACCAGTCCCGGCACCAGGTGCCAGTCGGTGACTTTGGAATAATTTCCGAAATACCGGGTAACCTCGGTCTTGCCGTTCAGGCGCGTCTGGTTGACGAGTTCGAGCCGTACATCGTCCGAGATCATGGCGCGGATGGCGTCGAAGTCGTGTGCGTTGAAATGCGCGACATAGGCGCCGAGGCGATCGCGCTCGGCCTTCGACAATTCCGGGTGCGGCAAATCGTCCGGCTCCTCGGCCAGTTCGCGCAGCCGGGCGCGCCCGCGATGAAGTGCCGCCTTCACCGCGGGCAGGCTGAAATCCATCACCTCGCAGATTTCCTGCAACGAGCAGCCGAGCACGTCCATCAGGATCACGCTGGAGCGCTGGGCGACCGGTAGCCGCATGAAGGTGCGCAGGCTCGCGCCGGCGATCTCGCGGCTGGTGACGTCGTCGGCCGGATCGGCAATCATGTCCACCTCCTCGCCCGATCGGAGCGCTTCCTGCCGGTTGCGGCGGCGCAGAAAATCCAGCGCGGTATTGTGCGCGATCCGGAACAGCCAGCCCTGCGGATTGGCGATTGGCCCGGCTGCCCGAAACGATTCCACCGCCTTGATCAGCGCATCCTGCAGCACGTCCTCGCCGTCGATCACCGAACCGACCATGCGCGCGCAATAGCGATGCAGCCTCGGGCGCATCTCGGCGAGCAGGCCATCGATATTCACCGCGGCCGACGGGTCTGGAACCGACTCCATGCTCTGCATCCCGTGAATTACGTTCCCGGCTCGGCCAGCATCCGGTAATTGCCGACGATGGTGACGCTGCCTGGCTGCGGCGGCTCGATACAACGCTCGCGAATCCCGCTCTGGAACGCCTTGAAAGCCGCCAATCCCGGCAGCGCGCTCGCAGAATCGGAGTCCGTCTCGACGAGGTGCACGAACGTATCGTCGTCGAGCCGCAGCGAAAGATAGCGCACGCCTTCCGGCTTCGCGGCCTTCAATTCCTCAAACACGCGCGTAATCAGCTCCGCGTTGCTGTTCGCCAAATCCGGCTTTGTCTTATACCTGATCAGGGTTCGTTTCATCATGCCCTCCATAGGCTCATCGAGGCGAATTTATCGCCCCTTCGATCCCTTAAGACGATCGGCGGCCCAGGAAGGATTCGGCCCCGGAGAAGTATTTTTCGAGCCGTACGAGACGTATCTGCCATCAGACGGCATCCCGTGTTTGCGGCGCCGCCGGACCATGCCCGGCACGCCGCATTGCGCCGAATTTCTCCCGTCGACGATAGGCTTTCGCTATCGTTCGATTGGAGAATCGGCCTTGGACCGGGACCGCTGAACGCTTACATCAGTTGGGTATCTGGAGTAGTCCGACAACCGAAGGCCGCTGACATGACGAGCGAAGCGCCGGCAAAAACCCATCGCGTGGTGATCGTCGGCGCCGGCTTCGGCGGGCTGGAAACGACGTATCGGCTTGCCGGCGCGCCGGTCACGATCACGCTGCTCGACCGGCGCAACCATCATCTGTTCCAGCCGCTGCTCTATCAGGTCGCCACCGCGTCGCTGGCGACCTCGGAGATCGCCTGGCCGATCCGTTATCTCCTGCGCGGCCGGCACGAGGTCACGACCCTGTTCGCCACGGTAAGTGGCGTCGATGCGGCGAACAAACGCGTGCTGCTCGATGACGGCGATACGCTGCCCTATGACACGCTCGTGCTCGCGACCGGCGTGCGGCACGCCTATTTCGGCCATGACGAATGGGAGCTGTTCGCGCCGGGCCTGAAGACGCTGGAGGACGCCACCACGCTGCGGCGGCGCATCCTCGTCGCCTTCGAGCGCGCCGAGCGCGAGTCCGATCCGGAGCGGCGCGCGGCGCTTCTGACCTTCGTCATCGTCGGCGCCGGCCCAACCGGCGTCGAACTCGCCGGCACCATCAGCGAACTGGCGCGGGACACGCTGGCGCCCGATTTCCGCAACATCGACACCCAGAAGGCGCGCGTCGTCTTGATCGAGGCCGGGCCGCGCGTGCTGGCAGGTTTTCCCGACGATCTCTCGGCGTATGCGCAACGCTCGCTGGAGAGTCTCGGCGTCGAGGTCGTGCTGGGACAGCCGGTCACTGAATGCTCGGCCGACGGCGTGGTGTATGGCGGCAAGAGCCTGCAAGCCAGGACCCTGATCTGGGCCGCCGGCGTGCGCGCCTCGCCCGCCGCCGAATGGCTCGGCGCCCCGGCCGACCGCGCCGGCCGCCTGGAGGTGCTGCCCGACCTCACGGTGCCCGGCCATCCCGATATTTTTGCGATCGGCGACACCGTCGCGGTCACCGGCCCCGATGGAAAGCCGGTCCCCGGCATCGCTCCCGCCGCCAAGCAGCAGGGCCGCTACGTCGCCGCGGCGATCAAGGCGCGGCTGCGCGGCGAAGCGTTCGCGCCGTTCCGCTACAAGCATTCCGGCAGCCTGGCGCAGATCGGCAAGCGCAAGGCGGTGATCGATTTCGGTCGCATCAAACTGCAAGGCGCGATTGCCTGGTGGATCTGGGGCATCGCGCACATCTATTTTCTGATCGGCCTGCGCAACCGGCTCAGCGTCGCGCTGAGCTGGCTCTGGATTCATGCCCGCGACCAGCGCGCCGCGCGGCTGATTACGCAAGGCTCCAGCAAGGTGGCCGGCGCGATTCCGACAACAGACCCTGCTTACAAAATAGGCAAACCTGACTGAGCGGCTTCGCCGGCGAGCACCTCATCGGCGCCCCGGGAATCCAATCAAGCCCATGATAACATGCACTGATTTTAACGATTGGACATCGCTCGGCCGATGTACACAATGGCACACTGCTTGCTTCGATCAGGGAAGGCTTTCCGCCTCTCCGGAGTGCATTCAGGTATGACGACCCTCGATCCACCCTTCCCGTCATCGGTCCTGAGAAGCCCGTTGTCGTATCCGAAATGTTCATGCCGGGTCGGAGGCCGCGCGTGACTGAAACCGTCGCCGCGATCCTTGCCGCGCACCGCGCAGGAACCCTGTCGCCCGCACAGACCGTGGCGCGCAGTTTTCAGCGGATTGCCGATCGCGACGATCCCGCGATCTTCATCAGCCTGCGCGACGAAAAGCAGGCGCTGGCGGAAGCCGAGCTTTTGGCGGCGCAGAACAACGCTTCGCAGCTTCCGCTGTACGGCATTCCCGTTGCGGTGAAGGACAATATCGACGTCGCGGGCCTGCCCACCACCGCGGCCTGCCCGGCCTTTGCCTATACCCCGGCGCGCGACGCCACTTCAGTGGCGCGGCTGCGCGCGGCCGGCGCCATCGTCGTCGGCAAGACCAATCTCGACCAGTTCGCCACCGGCCTTGTCGGCGTGCGCTCGCCCTACGGCATTCCCAAGAATCCGCTGCGCGGCGATCTCGTTCCGGGCGGCTCGAGTTCGGGCTCGGCGGTCGCGGTATCGGCTGGCCTCGTGCCGCTGGCGCTCGGCACCGACACCGCGGGAAGCGGCCGCGTGCCCGCGATGCTCAACAACATCGTCGGGCTGAAGCCGAGCCTCGGGCTGATCTCGACCGCCGGCCTCGTTCCAGCCTGCCGGACGCTCGATTGCGTGTCGGTGTTCTCGCTCACCGTCGACGACGCCGTGACGGCCTTGTCGGCGATGGCCGGTCCCGATGCCGCCGACCCCTATTCGCGCGAGCGGCCGCTGGCACAGCTCGGCTCGTTTCCGGCCCATTTCAAGCTGGGCGTGCCGCGCAGCGGCCAGTTGATCTTCTTCGGCGACAAGGCGGCGGAGGCGGCCTTCGGCGAGGCGCTGAAGCGCTGGACCGCGCTCGGTGCCACGCTGGTCGAGTTCGATCTCGAACCGCTCTATGAAACCGCGCGGCTGCTCTATGAAGGACCGTGGGTGGCGGAACGCTACCTGGTGATCCGCGACCTGCTGGCGTCGTCGCCGGACGCGATCCATCCGGTGACGCGCGAGATCACCATCGCGGGTGCGCGGCTTTCCGCCGCCGACACTTTTGCGGCGCTGTACCGGCTGCAGGGCTTGCGCAAGGTCGCCGAGCGCGCCTTCGGCGGCATCGACGCGCTGGTGCTGCCGACGGCGCCGACCGTGTATTCGACCGCACAGGTATTGGCGAACCCGATCGAGCTCAACTCCCGGCTCGGCACCTACACCAATTTTGTCAATCTGCTCGACCTCTGCGGGCTCGCATTGCCCGCGGCGATGCGCAGCGACAATACTCCGTTCGGCATCACGCTGCTCGCGCCGGGAGGGCAGGACACGCAGCTCGCGAGCATCGGCCGCGTCTTTCATGCCGACACCAGATTGCCGATGGGCGCGAGCAAGCTGCCGCAGCCGCCGCTCGAATCGTTGCCTGCGGGCGTGCGCGGCGATGAGATCGCCATCGCGGTGGTCGGCGCCCATCTTTCCGGCATGGCGCTGAACGGCGAATTGAAGGCGCTCGGCGGCAGGCTGCTGGAGGCCGCCAGAACGGCTGCGGATTACAAGCTGTACGCGCTCAAGACCACGCCGCCGAAGCCCGGCATGCTGCGCGTGGAGGCGGGAGCGGGATCGTCGATCGAGCTGGAAGTATGGGGGCTGCCGGCCGGCAGTTTCGCAACATTCGTCGACGCGGTGCCGCCGCCGCTGTCGATCGGCACCGTGCGGCTCGCCGACGGCCGCGGCGTCAAGGGCTTTATCGTCGAAGCCGCCGATGTCGCCGGCGCCCGCGAGATCTCCGCCTTCGGCGGCTGGCGCGCCTTTGTCGCGGAGGCCGCGGCGGGGTGAGGTACTAGCTCGGCGTGAACTGGGCCAGATCGTTGATGCGGAACGACTGCTCCAGGCCGGCGACCTTGTGGACCATCATCTCGAAACCGTCGGCGCCGAATTTCCGGTGCTCCTTCCTTTCGAAGTCCTCCGCCATCGCGTCGAATTCGTGCGGCGAGACCAATTCCCGCAGCAGCGGAAACAGCTCGGTGTCCTCGCGCGCGGCGTGCGGGCGATACATCGCAATGAAGGCATTGATCGCGGGCATGAGCTTGCGACGGTCGTCGCGATCCTTGCGGCTGCCGGGCGCGGCTTGCAGGATGGTGTCGGTGACCTTGCGGCCGGCCTTGTGCTGCGCCAGCAGGGTATCGACCAGCGGCACAAGCTTTCCCGCCTTCCTGAAGCGCGGGAACACCGCCTCCTCTTCCGATTGCTCATGATAGTTTTCGATGAAGTCGCGCACGATCTGCGCGGCGCCGGTCAGCACCGCCGGGTCGAAGTCTTCGTTGGCGTCGAACTTCCGCAAGCCCGCTTCATAGACCAGGAGCACCCGGTCGAGCACGCCGTGCTCGCGCATCAAATCCTCCGGCGGCGTGACCCCGGCCTCCTTCTCGGAATTATTCTCCTTGTCGCGAGCCAATGCGAAGGACGAAGGGACGATCAGTCCTCCGGCGACAGCCACCATGGCGGCGCGTTTCAGGAAGTGACGCTTCTGGATTTCGACCGGAGCTGCCATGGCGGCCTCGCTGACATCAGGGGGATTGCATGAAGAATTGGCTCAAGCGGATTTGCGCCAGGCCGCTTCGTTCTTCTTTTCGTAATCGTCGAACGCCTTGATCAGGCCGTTCAGCACCTCAGCTGTGGTCTCGAACATCGCGGCAAGCTGCGGTTCGTCGACCTTGCCGATGTCCTGACGCAAATGCGTCACGGTGTCCTGAAGCCGCTGCTTCATCTTCTGGGTGTGGTGTTTCGGGTCTTTCTGTGAAGCTATAGCCATCGCAGCTCTCCTTTTTCCGATGAACAGGGAGAAACGCAATGATCGGGAAGGGGTTCCCACCCCTAGCAGCAGGCGCTTACGCTCCCTCGCCCCGATCTTCGCGGGGAGAGCTAAAGAACGGGGAGAGGTGAAGAGAATTACACCGATACCGCATAGATCTCGTATTCGTCGCGCACCAGTTCGATATGGGCGCGCATCGCCGCCGCAGCGCCGGCCTTGTCGCCACGCAGGATCGCGACCACCACGCGGTCGTGCTCGGCATGCGATTTCGCGAGCCGCCCGAGATTGCGGAACTGGGCGCGGCGGAACGGCTGCACGCGCACCCGCGTCGCCAGCGTGATCTCGGCGACATAGGTGTTTTGGGAACCGGCATAGATCGTGTTGTGAAAGCGCTCGTTGACCTCGTGGAACCGGTCCGGATTGCCGGCATAGCTCAGCACGCGCAATTCCTCGTGAACGGCTTCCAGCCGGTGGCGCTCGGTCGGCGACATCCGTTCCGCGGCAAGCCCGGCGCAGATCGCCTCCAGTTCCGCCATCGCCTCGAACATTCCGGTGAGCCGCTCGATCGAGGGCCGCGCCACCACGGCGCCGCGATGCGCCCGGGCGTCGACCAGGCCGGAGGCGACGAGCTGGCGCAACGCCTCGCGCACCGGCGTGCGCGACACGTTGAAGCGCCTGGCAATGTCGGTCTCGTCGAGCGCCGATCCCGGCGGCAGCGCGCCGCGCACGATTTCGTCGGCCAGTTGCAGGCGAAGTTCCTCGGCCCGCGTGACCTTGTCCGGGAGGTGCGAAGCGCGGTCGACGCGGCGAACCACCGCTTCGCCCTCGGCGGCGGGACGCGCTGGAGTGCCGGTCGGAAGATCGTCCAGACTCATGCCTTTTGATCCCGCGGTTCATCGATGATGCTGACATGGGCGGCAACGATTTTCCAGCCCTCGGGAAACCGCACCCAGGTCTGCATCTGTCGTCCCACTTTGCCGGGCGCGCTGTCGCGATAGAACAGCGTCGAGGCAACCGCGGTGTCGCGGCCGTAGGTCGTGATCACGGTCTTGTCGGTCCTGCGCATCAGCCCGACCGGCGAGCGCGCGGCGCGAAACGCCGTGATCGCGGCATAGCCGTAGAGAATCTCGCCGATGCCGTAACGCAGCGTGCGGGCATCGTTGCGGAACAATTCGCCGAGCACGGCGACGTCGTTCAACACCAGCGCTTTTTCGTAGCGCTCGAACTGCGCGGTCACCTCGGCCAGCACGTCGGGAAGATCGACCTGCATTCTCAAATTCCCCTCGGCGGCGGCGCGGATACGACGCCGGCTCGCTCCAGTGCCCAGGCCACGCGCAGCGCAATATCCTCGCGCCAGGGCGCGGCGATGATCTGCACGCCGATCGGCATCGGCTCGAGCGGAACCGGCACGGCGACGACGGGCAGCCCGATGAAGGAGATCGGCTGGGTATGGACGCCGATATTGGCGCGCACCGGCAGTTCGACGCCATCGAGCACGAAGGTCGCCTGCCCCAGTTTGGGCGCGACGCAGGGCGTCGCCGGCGCGATGATAACGTCGACCAACTTGAACAGCTCCATCATCTGCGCCTGATACCACCGGCGGAATTTCTGCGCCCGGTCGACCAGCGGCGCCGGAATCATGGCGCCCGCGATCAGGCGGTCGCGCACCGCCGGATCGAAATCGTTCGGCCGCTGGCGCAGACGGTCGAGATGCAGCGAGGCGCCTTCACTTGCCGTGATGACATAGGCGGCGGAGCGCGCCCGGGCGGCCTCGGGAATTTCGACGATACGGGTCGTGCCGAGCGCCTTGGCGACGCGGGCGACGGCTTCGACAGCCTCGGAAAACACGCTCTTCTGGAAATACCCGCCGGCGATGGCGATCCGCAGAGCCCCGATGTCCTGCGCCAGCAGCGGCATGACCGGTTCGGCGGGACGCGTCGTGCACGCCGCGTCATCCGCATCGGGTCCCTGCATCGCGTCATAGGCCAGCGCGAGGTCGCCTACATTGCGCGCGAACGGGCCGAGATGATCAAAGCTGAAGACAAACGGAAACGAACGGGCGCGCGACAGCCTTCCATAGGTCGGCTTCAGCCCAAAGATGCCGCAGAACGACGACGGCACCCGGATCGAGCCGTTGGTATCCGACCCCAGCGCCAGCGGCACCAGATTGCCGCCGACCGCGCCGCCGGAACCGCCCGACGAGCCGCCGGTCATCCGCGTGACATCATGCGGATTGCGGGACGGACCGTCATGCACGTTCTCGCCGGTGAAGTCGTAGGCGTATTCGCCCATGTTGAGCGCGCCGACCAGGACCGCGCCGGCCGCCTCCATGCGCTCGATCAGTGTGGCGTCGCGCGGCGACGGCTTCAGGTCGCGGTTGATCTTCGATCCGGCGCGGGTCGAAAGCCCCTGGACGTCGAACAGGTTTTTCACCGCAAACGGCACACCGGCGAGCGGGCCGGGGTTTTTCCCGGCGGCGATCGCCGCGTCGATGCTGCGGGCCTTGGCGCGCGCGCGCTCGGCGGTGACGTCGGTGAACGAATTCAACGCGGGATCATGTTTGGCGATCCGCGCCAGCGCAGCCTCGGTCACGCCGAGCGCCGAGATCTTTCGCCCCGACACGGCGGATGCGATTTCCGCGGCCGACAGCCCGTCGGTGCCGGCGGTCATGGCGGGATCAGGCAGCAAAGACACTGGCCGGCTCGGTTTCATCGGGCAGCGCAAATTCATCGACCAGCCGCGCGATCCTCAACGAGAATTCGAGATTGGCCTTGACCGCCGGCCTCCAGGCCGGGTCGATCGACAGGCCCAGGGCTTTGGCAACGGCGTCGGCATATTCATCAAGCGGATCAGCGGCCATCGTGCTTCCGATACTCTCTTCGCCCAATACTCTCGCTCTTCAGTGGACCGGCAACGGCGGATGCGGAATCGCTGTCAGCAGCTCCCTTGTATAGGCATCCTGCGGATCTCCCAATACGCGTTCCGACGGACCCTGTTCGACGATTCGGCCCGACCGCATCACAATGACACGATCGCACAACAGGCGCACCACATTCAAATCATGCGACACGAACAAATAGCTCATGCCCATCGACTGCTTCAAATCCTGCAGCAGATTCAAGACCACCGCCTGCACCGAGACATCGAGCGCCGCGGTCGGCTCGTCGAGAATGACGAGCTTCGGATGCAGCGCGATGGCGCGCGCGATGCCGACGCGGGCCTTCTGTCCGCCCGACAATTGATGCGGGAAGCGGTCGAGCAGGTTGACCGGCAGGCCGACCAGCCCGGCCAGTTCCTCGCAGCGGGCGCGCAGCGCGTCGCGGCCTTTGATGTCGCCGAGCTGCATGATCGGATCGGCGATGGCGCGCGCCGCGGTAAAGCGCGGATTGAGGCTGTCGGTCGGGTCCTGGAACACCATCTGGATGCGCTTGCGCAGCGGCAACCGCGCGAACGCGTTGGGCAGGATGGCGCCGATCTCGTCGCCGTCGAACACGATGCGGCCCGAGGTCTGGTCCAACAGCCGCATCACCATCATCGACGTCGTGGACTTGCCGCAGCCGGATTCGCCGACGAGGCCGACGCTCTCGCCGTGGCCGACGGAGAAGCTGATGCCGTCGACCGCGCGGAACTGCTCCAGTTCGACCGGCGGCTTGCGCGCGAACAGTTTTGAGAGAGTCGCGGTGGCACCCTGGCGCGGATATTCCTTTACGAGTTTTTCGACGAGGAGAAGCGCTTGCATCTGCTCTCTCTCCCCGCCCTTCGGGGGGAGAGGGTCGGGGTAAGGGGCTGCTTCAGCGAGTGAGACTCGCGGAGAGTCCCCCTGACCCGGATTGCTGCGCAATCCGACCTCTCCCCGCACGCGGGGCGAGGTCGAAGAGGGAAGCACGGCCACCTCCTCCTCCGGCAGCAGATCACGCAGGGAGACGCCGAGCCGCGGCGTCGCGCGCATCAGCTTCTTGGTATAGGCGTGCTGCGGATTGGCGAAAATGTCGGCCGACAGCGCGGTCTCGACCACCCGTCCCTTCTCCATCACCGCCACGCGGTCGCAGTAGGCCGCGGCGAGGCCAAGGTCGTGGGTGATCAGGATGGTCGACATGCCCCGGCTCCTGGTCAGTTCGACGATCAAATCCATCACCGCCTTCTGCGTGGTGACGTCGAGGCCGGTGGTCGGCTCGTCCGCGATCAGGAGCTGCGGATTGCAGGCCAGCGCCAGCGCGATCACGACGCGCTGGCACATGCCGCCGGACAATTCGAACGGATAGGCGTGATAGCGCTCGCGGGGACGGGCGATCTTGACCTGCTCCAGCGCCTCGATCGCCTTCTCGCCGCGGTCAGTCACCGCCGCCTGCTGCACGTGCTGGCGCAGCACGTCCTCGATCTGGTCGCCGACTTTACGGATCGGATTGAGCGCCGCGCGGGGGTTCTGGAAGATCATCGAAATCTCGCGGCCGCGCAGGTCGCGCATCTCATGTTCGCTGGCGTTCTTGACATCGATGCCGGAGAACATCACCGAGCCCTCGGCGATCTTGCCAGCGCGGTCGAGAATTCGCATCACCGCGTAGGAGGTGACGGATTTGCCGGAGCCGGACTCGCCGACAATGCCGAGCGTCTCGCCCTTGGCGACGGAGATGTTGACGTGCTGCACGGCCTTGACGATGCCGCGGCGGGTGGCGAATTCCACGGTGAGATCGTTGACGTCGAGCAGCGGCTGCGAGGTCATGTCTCACGTCCTCCGCTGGGGATCGACGATGTCGCGCAGGCCGTCGCCGAGCAAATTGAAGCAGAACACCGCGATCATCAGCGCAAGGCCCGGGAACAGCGCGATCCACCATTCGCCCGACACCATGAAGCTCGCCCCCTCCGCGACCATGATGCCCCATTCGGCGGTCGGCGGCCGCACCCCGAGCCCGATGAAGGACAGACCCGCGGCGTTGAGAATGGCGTAGCCCATGGTCAACGACATCTGCACGATCATGATCGGCATGATGTTGGGCAGGATGTGAACCATGAGAATCCGGAATTCGCCATTGCCGGACAAGCGCGCCGCCTGGACAAAACCGGCATCGCGCCGGACATTGGCTTCGGCGCGCGCGACGCGGGCATAGAGCGGGAAATTCACGATCGCGGTGGCAATGATGATGTTCTGCACGGTATTGCCGAGCGCGGCCACGATGCCCATCGCCAGCACGAACAGCGGGAACGCCATGATGGTGTCGGCGATACGGCCGACGATGCGGTCGGTCCAGCCGCCGAAATAGCCGCCGGCGATGCCGGCAAGGCCGCCCATCAAAAACACCAGCACCACGGAGGCGACCGCAATGAAGGTGTCGAGCCGCGTCGCCACGATGACGCGGCTGAAGATGTCGCGGCCGAGCTGGTCGGTGCCGAACCAGTGCGCCGCCGACGGCGGCTTCAGGGCGGCCGCGGTATCGGACGCCAGCGGATCGTGCGGAACCCCATAGGGGCCGAACAGCGCCGCGAAGACGATGACGATGAGGAGACCGAACGCGAAGGCGGTGACGCGATTCTCGCCGAGCACATAGCGGGTGTGCTCGAAGATGGCTGCAAGACCCGAGGTGCGCCCGGGACCTGCGGGTTCGACGGCTGGCGCAACGCTGCTCATGCTGACACCCTCACCCTTCAAGCCGGACTCGTGGATCTATCACGCCATAGAGAATGTCGATCGTCAGGTTGAGCAGCACGTACATGACCGCCATGGTCAGCACGAAGCCCTGCACCGGCGCGAAATCCGACGAGATCAGCGCTTCCACCGCGTAGGAGCCGATGCCGGGCCAGGCGAAAACTTTTTCGACCAGCACGTTGGCCCCGAGCAGGAACGAGAACACCATGCTGAGCGTGGTGATCACCGGCAGCATGGCGTTGCGGAAGGCGTAGGTGACGATGACCGTGGTGGGTGACAGGCCGCTGGCGCGCGCGGTGCGCACGAAATCCGACGCCAGCACCGCCAGCATCGAGGCCCGCGTCATGCGCGCGATCGGCGCCAGCGAGAAGATCGCAAGCGTCAGCGCCGGCAGGATCAACTGGCTCAACGCGGAGCGAAAGACTTCGAAGTCGCGCGCGATCAGCGCGTCGATCAGATAAAAGCCGGTCACCGCCGGCGGCGCGCTGTAGAACACGTCGAGCCGCCCGAGCGGCGCCGGCGACCAGCCGAGCCTGAAATAGAAGACATAGACCAAAACCAGCCCGGTGAAGAACACCGGCAGCGATACGCCGGCCGTGGTCGTCACCCGGCAGAGGTGGTCGATCCAGGATCCGGGCCTGGTGGCGGCGAGGATGCCGAGCGGAATGGCGATCACGACAGAAACCAGAAGGCCGAGCAGCGTCAGTTCCGCCGAGGCCGGGAGCCGGTTGCGGATTTCGGTCGCGACCGGCTGGCCCGTGGTCAGCGAGGTGCCGAAATCGCCATGCGCGAGATCGACGGTGTAGCGGAAGAACTGCTCGATCAGCGGCTTGTCGAGACCGAGTTTCTTGCGGATCTGCTCGACCGCCTCCTTGTTGGCGGCGGGACCGGCGAAATAGGCCGCGGGATCACCGGGCAGCGCGCGCGTCAGCAGGAAGGTGACGATCACCACCCCGATCAAGGAGGGGATCGCGAACATCAGCCGCTTGCCGATCATGGTCAGCATGGGAGGCTCCGCGCGAATGGCGAATGGCGAATGGCGAACGGATGAGGATGGCCGCCGTCTATCACTGTTCGCTACTCCCTATTCGCTATTCGCCTGCTCAGCCCTTCACCAGCGCGCGATAGTCGAGACGGCGATGGAACCAGTATTGATAGCCCGAGACGTTCTTCTGCATCGCGACGTTGACATAGGGCTGATACAGCGGAATGCGCGGAATATCGGTGAAGGCGAGATCGACGAAGCCTTTCACGTCCTTGTCGTAGGTCGGCTTGTCGCCGGTGGCGGCGGCGTTCACGGCGCCGGCGATCAGCGCATCCATGTCCTTGGACTGGTAGCTCATGGTGTTGAAGATCGAATTCTTGCCGTCATAGCACCAGATGAAGAAATATTCGGGATAATCGAGCCAGCCGGAGAACACGTTGGTGTAGAGCGGCAGCACCTTCTTGTTCAGCTCGGTGCGCCAGTTGGCGCCGGGGATCTTGTTGATCGTGGTCTTGATGCCGATCTGCGCCAGGCTCTCCTGCACCAGCACGCAGAGCGGCTCGTTGACGCCCGCGAAACCGAGATCGAACGACAGCGTGGTCTCGAAGCCGTTGGGATAGCCGGCTTCCGCCAGCAGCGCCTTGGCCTTTTCGATGTCGGTGTTGAACTTGGTCGGCTGCGGCCACGCCACCTCGGTCGCCTGACCGGCGGGCGCGCCGAACATCGGCTTCGCCAGGCCGAACAGCACGGCATCCATGATCTTCTGATAGGGAATCGCGTAGGCGACCGCCTGCCGCACCTTGATGTTGTCGAACGGCGGGTTCTTGACGTTCATGCCGATGTACTGGATGCCGTTTGAGTACGGCACCGACACGATGTTGAGCTTGCCGTCGCCCTTCAGCTCGACGAAGTCCTTGTTCGGCAAATCGTAGGAGATGTCGGCGTCGCCACGCTCCAGGAGCGCGCGACGGTTGCCGGCCTGCGGCACCATACGCCAGATCACACGCTTGACCTTCGGCATCGGGCCGCCGGCCCACTCGTCATTGCGCTCCATGATGACTTCGGTGCCGGCAGTCCATTTCGTCACTTTGTAGGCACCGGAGCCGGCGGTTTGTTGTTTTGTGTATTCGAGGCCCCACGGGTCCTTCTCGCTGGCATTCTTCTTCACCAGTTCGGAATTGATGACGCAGGGCACGATGACCGCGAGATCGGGAATGGTCAGGCGGTCCTTCCTGGCGAAATCGATCCGCACCGTGTTGTCGTCGACGACGACGAATTGCTCCGGCCTGGTCAGCGAGCCCGCACTCATCTGGAAGGTGGGGAAGCCGCCGACGCTGACGGCGCGGTCCAGTGACCATTTGACGTCCTTCGCCGTCACCGGCGCGCCGTCGTGGAATTTCGCGTTCTTCTTCAGTTTGAAGGTGACCGACATGTCGCCGACATTCATGTCTTCGGCGAGTTCGGGCTTGAACTTGTCGCGGTCGTAATACGGCACCCCGCCGGGGCCGCTCTTCATCTCGTGGCTGATCAGCCGGTCATAGCAATTCCACGACACCTCATAACCGGGCACGTTGGTGCCGACGCCGTGAATGTCGAGATTGTTGGGACCGCTTTCGGAGACGATCAGAAGCGTCTCGGAACGGGCGTCGGCCTTGGCGGCGGACCAGATCGCCGGCGCCGGCACCATGGCGCCGGCCGCGACACCGGTGACGGATTTCAGAAAATCGCGACGCTTCATCTAACGGCTCCAACGCACGAGGGATCGGGCTTTGGAACAGCTTTCGCAAGGTTCGTGCCAGAACTTAATGGAAGCCTAACGATGACCTAAGTGATTGATCGAACGCCAGAATGCCGCGTGGCGGGTGCGGCAGTCGCTCCAGCCCATTGCATACAAAGAGGCTTCTTTGCACATAATAGGTGCACACATTTCAGCGCGCCTCCTTGTTGAGCGGCTCAATTCAGATCGGCCAAAGCAATCGTTCGAGCCCGGACAGGTCGGCCGCTTTCTGCTGCCAGCCGTCGATGCACATTTGCCGGTTCAGATCGCTGAAGCGGTGCAACAGCATCAGCGCCGCCAGCCGCCGCGTCAGCGCGGGCGTGACGTCTTCTGGTGAATATCCGAAGCCGTCGAAAAAGCTTTCGACCCGGCGCGGCATTCCGGCCGCCATGAAGACGCTCGGCCCGAGCAGGTCGTATTCGCCCCATCCGGTGAACACGTCGCCGAAGTCGATCAGGCCGGCCAACCGCCAGGTCCCGCTTTCGCGGCTCAGCAGGAAATTCTCCGGAATGTACTCGCCGGTCAGGATGACCGGCGGCGCGTCGACTGGAATGAGCGCCGCCGCGTCGCGAAGCAGGTCGTCGAGCCCGTCGAGATATTTTTGCGGCAGCCCGAGACGTTCATGCCGGGCGCGGCATCCCTTGATTTGCCCGGAGATGAACGCCGCCCAGCGCGGCTCGACAGCCGACAATCCGCCAACCGGCACACGCTGCACTTCCGCGATCGTCTCGCCAATTTGCGCAAGCACGCGCTCCTTCTGGTCTTCCGGCAGGATCGGCCAGGCCTGCGATCCGACAACGCCCTGCAGCCGCGTGATGACGAGATAGGGCCACTGGTCGCGCTCGCCTTCGAGCATGATTTCCGGAATCGGCACGGAAAGCCGTCCGCGAAGCCGCGACAGCGCGGCACGTTCCGACGCGAACTGATGCCGCAGGAGCGGCGGAAAGATTTTCAGGATCAGCCGGTCGTCGAGCGCGACCACGAGATTGGTGCCGGTCGAAAACAGCTGCGGATCGGCGTGCGGCAAGCCATGGCTGCGCGCGATGTCGATCGCCGCCGGCAGGCATTGCGACGGATCGCGGCGCCAGGCGCGGAACGCCTCGATGTTTTTGACGTTCGGCAATGAATGCATGGGGCCGATCTAACCAAGCCGCGCGGCGAACGCCAGAGCTGTTGCAGCAGCTAGCGGTCCGGGTTGGCGCGTTCGAACTGGCGCAGCAGGCGGTTGCCGCGTTCGACCGCGGCGTCCATCGCGGCCTGCGCGGACTGCTTGCCCGAAAACGCCTGCTCCAGCTCGTCGTCGATCGCATCGCGGATCAGCACGAACGAGCCCAGCCTGACGCCCCGGGAATTCTCGGTCGGCGGCTTTTGCGTCATCTGCTCGATCGAGATCGCGGTGCCGGGATTGCGGTCGTAAAAGCCTTGCGCACGGGTGAGGTCGAAGGCGGCGCGGGTTATCGGCAGATAGCCCGTGTTCTGATGCCAGGCGGCCTGAACTTCCGGCTTCGACAGATAGGCGAAGAATTTGGCGACGCCCTTGTATTCCGACTGCGGCCGGTTGCGCAGCACCCACAGGGTCGCGCCGCCGATGATGGTGTTCTGCGGCGCACCGGCAACGTCCGGCCAATACGGCAGCATGCCGTAGCCGACTTCGAACAGGGAATTCTTCCGGATGTCGGCCCGCGTCCCCGACGAGCCGATGAAGATTCCGCATTCGCCGTTCTGGAATCGCGGCTCCGCCGTCGTCGCCCGGCCGCTATAGTCGAACACTTTCGTGGCCTGCCATTCCGCGAGCTGCGCGATGTGCCGCACCACCACCGGATTGTTGAATGTCAGCTCCGCATCCAGTCCGTTGAAGCCGTTGGCCTCGGTTGAAAGCGGCAGATTGTGATAGGCGGAAAAGTTCTCGACGTTGATCCAGGACGGCCACGAGGTGGTGAACCCGCAAGGAACGCCAGACGCCCGCAGCCGCTTCGCCGCCGCGCCGAGCTCGGGCCAGGTCTTCGGCGCGATTTCGGGATCGAGCCCGGCACTGCGGAACATCTTCTTGTTGTAGTACAGGATCGGCGTCGATGCGTTGAACGGGAAGGACAGCATGTTGCCGGCGGCGTCGGCATAATAGCCGGTGACGGCGGGAAGATAGTCCGCCGGCGAGAACGCCTCCTGCTCGTCGGCCATCAGTTCGAACACCGGATAGACCGCGCCCCTTGCCGCCATCATGGTGGCGGTCGCGATTTCGTTGACCTGGACGATGGCGGGCTGGCTGCGCGAACGAAACGCGAAGATCGCCGCCGTCACGGTCTCGGTATAGTTTCCCTTGTAATGCGGCACGATCCGGTAGTCGGATTGCGACGCGTTGAAATCGGAGGCCAGTTTCTCCAGCTGCCGCCCGAGTTCCCCCGACATCGCGTGCCACCACATGATGTCGGTGACCGCCCGCGCCGGGGACGCCGAGGCGAGCACGACCGCCGCGACAGCCAGCTGCAGGAATTTCAGAGCCGATTTCACAGCCAAATCCATCCCGATCCGCAGGAGGCGAAAATGCCCGTCCGCGCGCCAGCCGTCCTCATAGAGCCCCTCACCGCCGCTTTCAATCGGCGCAGGCTGGGTCGCAGCGCACAATTGACGGCGCCGGCGGCGCAGGCTAGCCCGATCCAGCCGACAAGCGCCAAGAAAACATTGAACCTTTTCGCCCCTTCGCCGACATCCTCATAAGGGGATAGTGCCTGTGTACAGCCGCGCTGCCGATACCCGGAGCGAGTATCATCCGGCCGGACAGGCGCCGCGCCATATGGGCCGCCCGATCGCGCGGATGAGCGGCAAAACACCGCAGCTCCGCGTGCCTGGTCCGCACCCGCCCGGCGAGCAAAAGGCGCTCGGCGCGGAGAACAACCAGTACTCCTTCGCGACAACGGATCGTTATAAATATGGCGGTTACGATGCGCCCACCGAACCCACGATGAGCCCGGAAATCTCCGTGATGTCGCAGAAGAGCCGGCAACGCCCGTCGATGGAGGATCGCAAGATCTTCGGCGATGCCGCGATCCATCGCACGGTGGAGTGAACAGGTTTGGAAGTCGCACCGCAGGACCAGACAGCGGAACGTCCGGCGAGCCTCGCCGCGCGGGGCCGTTCCGGCATCGTCGGGCTGCTCCGTGCGGTGCCGATCCGCTGGCGCATCCTGTCGATCGCCGCGCTGAACTCGGCGGTCGTGGTGGCGCTGGCCGCCATGATCTGGAACGGCGCCCAGGTGCTCGGCTCGGCCTGGGACGACGTGCGGCAGGTGCGGGAATCCGACAAGATCCTGGCGGTACTGGAGAGCGAAACCAGCCGGCTGCAGAACCTGATCCATCGTTACATCAATCAGCCGAGCCCCGAACTGTTCGCCGAGATCCTCTTGCTGCGCGAAGCCGTGCTCGGCACCCTGACGACGCGCGCCTCGACCGATCCGATGCTGTCGGGATCGGTGGAGAAACTGGAGCGCGTCACCGAACGCTTTCTCAACGGCTTCGGCGAATTGCGCGGGGTGCAGGCGACCATTTCGAAGACCTACGAGCAGGAGGTCCTGACCCCGGCGCGCGACATGGCCGCGCTCTACTCGATCATCGAGGGCGCGACCGGCCACCGCGACGCCAAGATCTGGCCCGCGCTCGGCAGATCGCGCGAGGCCTTCACCGGCATGCTGGTCGCCGCCAATGCCTATTATCTCTCGCTGGCCACGGCTTCCGCCGAAGAGGCGCGCCGCAATACCGAGACCATCGAGAAGACCATCCCGGTGATGACCGAGCTCGCCGACAACGACCTGCAGCGAATGTCGCTGAACAAGCTGAAGGCGCGGACGGCGGAGCTGCGGGAAGGCTTTGCGAAACTGACAGAACAGCTCACCAACCGGACCGAGCTGTTGCGCAACACCATCGATGCCAGCCAGGCCGACGCCATCGGGGCCATCGACGATCTCTCCGTGAAGATGCGCGGGCGCGAGCAGAAGGCGCAGGAGACGTTCGACCGCACGCTGGCGGACATTTCCCGCCGCGTGTTGTCGATCGCTGTGATCTTTCTCGGCATCATCATCACCGCCGGCGTGCTGATCGCGCTCTCGATCCGCCTGCCACTGCAGCAGATCATGACGGCGATGCGCGCCATCACTTCGGGCGATTACGACCGCCGGGTGCAGGGCACCACCGCCAAGGACGAGGTCGGCGCGATGGCGCGCGCGGTCGAGGTGTTCCGCGAGAACGCCATCGCCAAGCGCAAGACCGAGGACGAGTTGCGCGCTTCCAAGGAGAAGGCCGAGGGAGCGCTGCTCGAGCTCAACACCGCCCAGCAGAACCTGATCGACGCCGAACGGCTGGCGGCGCTCGGCGGCCTGGTCGCCGGCGTCGCCCATGAAGTGAACAACCCGATCGGCATCAGCCTGACGGTGGCGTCGAGCTTCTCGCGCCGCGCGGACATGTTCGAGGCCGAGTTGCGGTCGGATTCGCCGCTGCGCCGCTCCCAGCTCGAGGAGTTCGTGAAGACCTCGCGCGATGCGGCCCAGCAACTGGTGGCGAACCTGCATCGCGCCGGCGAGCTGATCCAGTCCTTCAAGCAGGTCGCGGTCGACCGCTCGCACGCGGAGCGCCGCCAGTTCTCCCTGAGCGAGGCGACCGACCAGATCATCGCCAGCCTGAAGCCGGTGCTGAAGCGGTCGCCGATCACGCTCTCGGTCGACGTGCCGGAAGGCCTGATCATCGACGGCTACCCGGGCTCCTATGGCCAGATCCTGACCAACCTGTTCCTCAACGCCGCCAATCATGCCTTCGCCGGCGGCCGCGCCGGCGCCATCTCGATCTCGGCGCGGCCGCGCGGCGCCGACGATGTCGAGATCATCTTTGCCGACGACGGCGCCGGCATGACGCCGGACGTGCAGCGGCAGGCGTTCGACCCGTTCTTCACCACGCGCCGCAACGAGGGCGGCACCGGCCTGGGCTTGCATATCGTCTATAATCTTGTCACTCAGCAGCTCGGCGGCCGGATGATGCTGGATTCAAGGCTGGGACAAGGCACCACATTTCGCATTATCATACCGAGGACCGCCAAGGGCGGCTCGGAAACCGCAGACCAGGCAAGCGACGGGACCCCGCAATGGCCGAACAGGACGATGTCCTCCACCTGATCGACGATACCGGCACCGCACCGGAGGCCTCGACTGCGCGCAAATGGAAGGTCGCCGTCATCGACGACGATCCGGCCGTTCATGAAGGCACCCGTTTTGCGCTGAGCGACTACAGCCTGCACGGCCAGACGCTCGAAATCCTGTCGGCCTATTCGGCGGCCGAGGGGCGGACGCTGATGGCCGCGCATAGCGATATCGCAGCCGTGCTGCTCGACGTCATCATGGAAACCGACGCCGCCGGCCTCGATCTCGTCGAATACATCCGCAATGAACTGCACAACGAGACCGTCCGCATCATCCTGCGCACCGGCCAGCCCGGCCAGGCGCCGGAGCGCCGCGTCATCGTCCAGTACGACATCAACGACTACAAGGCGAAGACCGAGCTGACGGCCGACAAGCTGTTCACCTCGCTGAC
>JBGPSI010000025.1:0-34460 GCA_041490045.1 Bradyrhizobium sp. | reverse complement strand
CGCTGCGCGATCGCCAGCGCCCGTGCCGCGCCCCGCGCATCGAGCCGGTCGCGCCACAGCTTTCCGGTCGCGGAATGCGACACGCCGAGAAACGCCGTGGGCGGTTCGACAGGCAATGCGGATGCGGGGAGCGCCATGATGCTCCCAGCAGATAGACCAGATCGCCACGGGTTCAATGATTCGTGCACACCGGCGCCGACTTATACCCGTCATCCCCGGGGGGTAACGCCGGGTTACCATGCCGCCGACCCGAGCCGGTTTCGCCGGACTCGCGGCCCTATTCGACGAGATCAGGACGAGCTTCTTTGCGGCGGCAACATCCGCATCGCCGTCGGCCTTGTCTCCGTTGTGCCGGCTGACGATGCATCGCCGCGGCCGCAAGTGCGCCAAAAACCAAATGCGGTCTTAGAAGCATGGATCAGTCCTGCGCCCCTGCTCAAGCCGATAAACCGGTGCAGTAAGTCGGCCACTATACATCGCGGTGCCATCGCAGGAATAGCGTGGCCCGGACCGGGTCAGAAACTGCCCCTCCTCATCGCCGTGCGAACTTATAGCGGAACGTGCAGGTCTCGGCGCCTTGCATCATGGTCTGGTCACGCCTGAAGCTGACCTCGCTGCCGCCGGCCGCGGCGATATCGAAATCGGTTTCGCAGATCAGCAACGCCCCGAGTTCCGGCTCGCCGAGGGCGCGAAAGAACTGCGCGAACCGGCAATGGGTGACATCGAACTCCAGCGCTTCCTCGTCGTGTCGGCGCATCTCCACCGTTACCGCCTGCTCGGTGATTTCGGCCATGGCGGTGTGCATGGCCGCCCATTTGCTCCGCGGACTGCCGTCGACGCGATCGCCCACCGCGGCAAACAACTGCTTCGACCAGTCGCGCAAGGCCTGTTTGACGATCGCCTCGGCTCTTTCCTGCCCCAGTTCCGAGCGCAGTGCCCGCAGCACCGGCACCAGGACCTGGGCCTGGATACGCGTCTTGTCGAGCAACGATAGCCTGGGATCAACCAGATAGTCGTCGAGTGCGCTCATCGCCGCTTCCTCCCGGATCGGCCGCAACGCTACGGGGCTGCGGCGCGCCACGCCATTTCAATCGAATGATCGCAAACCGACCGCAGGCTATTCCCGCATCTCGGTCATGAAGACCTATTGCGCGATCTGCCAGCGGCCATCGATCTTGAGCAGCGACAACTGATCTGTGAAGAAGCGCGGTGGGATGGCGCATTTGAGCTTCACATAGGCCATCGTCGGACTGATGAAGTCGATTGTCAGCACCTCGTCGTGGCGGGCCAGTCCCTGCTGCTTCGGCGACGGTCTGGTGCGAACCTTGTCCAGCCAATTGTCGCGGGGCGTGATGATCAGCACGCCCTCGTTCGTAACGCTGGTCAACGCGCTCGTCGGAAGAAATACGCTCGCAATCCTGTCCGCATCGCTCTCGTAAAGTCCGTCGAGGTAGCACTGGATCACGCTTTCGATGGTCTTGACATCGTCGGTGCCGGTCATGGAGGTCGAGTCCTTCGACATTGGTCTATCGGAGATCGCGGTTTCGGAATTCGCTGCCGCCGCGGTCACGGCAGCGCCTGGAAACAGATGGCTTCGCAAGCACGGATATCGCGGCCCCCCGGGGAGGCGCAAACGAATTAAATTGAGCGATTGACGTAGAAAATCTGATGCATGACATTCTGCCCGTCCGGCAAGAAGATTTCGGGATCGAGATGAGTCATCGGCTGCCACCCCTCAATGGTCTGCGCTCGTTTGAAGCGGCTGCGCGCCATCTCAGTTTCACACGCGCCGCGGACGAACTGGCTGTCACGCCAGGCGCCGTAAGCCAGCAGGTGAAATCGCTCGAGCAGGCCCTCGGCGTCACACTGTTTCGGCGACTCCCGCGCAGTCTCGTCCTGACCCATGAGGGAGAAACGTATCTGCCGTCCATCCAGTCCGCGTTCGACATCATTTCCAAGGCGACGGAACTGACCGCGCCGGCACTGCGAGGACGAAAGCTTCGTCTGGGTATCGCGCCTCAAATCATGAAAATGGCCGCCCCGGCGGTGCGCAACCTGCGTCAGGCCGCGACCGCCAAGCAAGTGGTGACGCTGAAAGTCACCGACGACATTGCCGAACTTCTGAACGGCAAACTGGACGTGCTGCTTCGTGGGTCCGTCGGCTCCCACCCCGGGCTGCACGTCGATCGCCTGGCCCTGGCCGGTGTCGACGGGACGCAAACGCCGGTTGTGCTGTTGACCCATCCCGGCCTTGCCGGATGCCGCGAACATCGCGGGCTCATCAGGCGCCTGAAGGAAATGACGTGATTTTCCGGTCGATTAGCGACCCAGGAGAGATCGCGAGCCCGGAAATATCGCGCCCGCCAGATGCACAAAATCGTGAATCGCGGAACCGCGGATGCGCGTAACGAAGGGGCCGCGCGTGCGTACGAAATGTCGTCGCGTCCCTGCCGCAATCCGTGGTCCGGTCCTCCTCGTCTGCCATCGACGAGAACCATGGTACGGGCCGCGCCCTTGGCAAAGCTGCGGTTCGTGAATATTTGCGCTTTTGCTTCGCTCAGCCGCATTGTGCATCTCAAATTGAGCCGCGGGAACGACCCTCGCGGCGAACCGAAGGAGGACAGACATGACAGTTTCGACGGAACGCGCGGTCCTTGCCGGCGGCTGCTTCTGGGGCGTGCAGGATCTCGTGCGCCGGTATCCGGGCGTGATTTCAACGAGGGTGGGCTACACCGGCGGCGAGGTGCCGAACGCGACCTATCGCAACCACGGCAATCACGCGGAAGCCATCGAGATTATCTTCGACCCCAAGACCATCAGCTATCGAAAGCTCCTGGAATTCTTCTTCCAGATTCACGATCCTTCGACGTTGAACCGCCAGGGCAACGACCGGGGAGCAAGCTACCGGTCGGCCATCTTCTATACCAGCGAGGAGCAGAAGAAGATCGCGGAAGACACCATCGCCGATGTCGATGCGTCCGGCCTTTGGCCGGGCAAGGTCGTCACCGAGGTGACGCCCGCCGGACCGTTCTGGGAGGCCGAGCCCGAGCATCAGGATTATCTGGAGAAATATCCTGACGGTTACACCTGTCACTTTGTTCGGCCGAACTGGACGCTGCCGCACCGGGCGGAGAAGGCCGCATCCGGCGCGAGCAATGTTTCGGCGGCGTGACGCCGACACTTGCATTCATCGACGTGAGCGGACTTGGCTCAGCCCTGCCGCTCACCCGTCACGCGCCAGATCACATTGCCGACATCGTCCGCCACCAGAAGCGAGCCGTCGGCGCCGAGGGTCACCCCGACCGGCCGTCCATAGGACTCCCGCTCATCCGGCGCGAGGAAGCCGGACAGGATATCCCGGCGCGGCCCGGCCGGGCGCCCGTTCGCGAACGGCACGAACACGACCTTGTAGCCGCTCAGCGTGCTGCGGTTCCAGGAACCGTGCTGCCCGATGGCCATGCCGTCCGGGAATCCCGGGAGCGTACCGGCCGGCAGCCAGCACAGACCCAGCGACGCGGTGTGGCCGCCCAGCGCGTAGTCCGGCGTGATCGCCCTGGCGACCGCGGCCGGATCCTGCGGCACCCGATCGTCCACCGTCTTCCCCCAGTAACAATAGGGCCAGCCGTAGAAGCCGCCCTCGCGAACCGAGGTCAAATAATCCGGAGGTGTCTCGTCGCCCAGCCCGTCGCGTTCGTTGACCACCGTCCAGAGCACGCCGGTCGTTGGCTCCCATGCCAAGCCCACCGGGTTGCGCAAGCCACCGGCAAAGATGCGGCTCGTACCGGCAGCCAGATCAAGCTCATAGACGGCGGCCCGGCCATCCTCCACTTCCATGCCGTCGTCGGCGATATTGGTAAGAGAGCCGACCCCGGCATAGAGTTTCCGGCCATCGGGGCTCGGCAGCAGGCTCCGCGTCCAATGCCCGCCAGGCTTGAAGGTGGCGAGTCTCCGCCCGGGCGCGGTGATGCGGTCCGCGCCCGCCGCATACGGGAAGGCCACCACGCCGTCGGTGTTGCCTACATAGAAGGCATCGCCGAGCAGCGCCATGCCGAACGGCTGGTTCAGTCCCTCCATGAATATTCCGCGCTTTTCGGCGATGCCGTCGCCATCGGCGTCGCGCAACAAGGTGATGCGGTTCGCGCTGACGCCAAGGGCTGAGGCACGCCGCATCGTCGCCTGCATCGCATAGCTGAACACGCTCCTGATCGGTCCGGCGACTTGCGTCGATTCGGCAATCAGCACGTCGCCATTCGGCAGTACGTTGATCCAGCGCGGATGATCGAGATCGGTCGCAAACGCATTGACCTTGAGCCCCGGCGCGGCCACCGGCGTCTGCCCATCGCTCCAGCCCCTGGCCGTCGGCATCTTGAGCGTGGGGATACTGCCCTGCGGCTTCGCCGCCGGGACCACTGGCGCGCTGCCCCAGGCCGGCTCCGGTGCTGCGCCCTGCCGCCGGCGCCACACGAGTGCGGCGGCGCCGATCAGCGCCACTACGCGCGCGAAAATGCCGGACAAACTCATTCCATTCCCCTGTTGAGCGTGCACGCGTGACGCATCAGCGCGCAGCGAACGCTGGCGCAGGGCGTGCGACGCCTGCCCTAGCAGCCCATCCGTTCGGCGATGCCGTTGAAATCCTTCGCCACGACATCCCAGTCCCCCTTGGCTTCGAAATCGTGTTTCTGCAGCGGTCCGTATTCGGTCGGACGCGCGACGAAGGCGGTTTTCAATCCCAGCTTCTGGGCAGCCTTAAGGTCGTGGTTGTGCGCGGCGACCATCATCACCTGCTCCGGCGGCAGGCAGAGCAGTTTTGCCGCACCGAGATAGGTTTCGGGATCGGGCTTGTAGTGCTGGAACAGTTCCGCCGACATCACGAGATCCCAGGGCAGGCCTGCGAACTTCGCCATGTTGGTCAACAGCGCGACGTTGCCGTTCGAGAGCGGCGAAATGATGCATTTTGTCTTCAGCCGCGTCAGGCCGGAGACGCTGTCGGGCCAGGGGTTGAGCCGGTGCCAGCCCATGGTGAGGTGATGCAGGTCGGCATCGTTCAGGCCGGAAATCCCGAGCTGCGCGACCAGCTTTTCCAGCGAGCGGCGGTGCAGCACGTCGAGGATCACGTAGCCGCGCTCGGGATGCTTGCGCACCTCGTCCATCGAGGCGGTGTAGACCGCACGCCAGCCGTCGACCAGCGCGGTCCAGTCGGCCTTGATGCCGCGTTTCTCGCCCCATTTTGTGAAATCGGCGATCAGGCTCGTGCGCCAGTCCACCACGGTGCCGAACACATCGAACACCAGCGCCTTGACCGCGGAAATATCGGACATTGTTTGCTCCCCTTTCTTGCTGTCATTCCGGGATGGTCCGCAGGACCAGACCCGGAATCTCGAGATTCCGGGTTCGATGCTTCGCATCGCCCCGGAATGACAGGGACTAAAATATCTTGCGATACTGCATGAAGCCGGAATTGTCGGCGATCTGATCGTAGAGAATGCGCGCCTGCGTATTGGTGGTCTGGGTCAGCCAGTGCACGCGGCTGGCGCCGGCCGCTTTTGCTTTCTCGTACACGGCCTCGATCAGGGCTCTTCCCAGGCCGAGCCCGCGCGCGCGCTCGCTGACGAAGAGATCCTGAAGATAGCAGTAATTGCCGACCGTCCAGCTCGATCGGTGAAACAGGTACTGCACGATGCCGGTCAGCTTGCCGTCGACGTAAGCGCCCAACAGGAACATCGGCTCGGCGGGATCGTGAAAGCGCTGCCACGCCACGTCGCTGGCGCCGGGCGCCAGCGTTGCCTTGTAGAAGGCAAGATAGCCGTTCCACAGCGGCTCCCACGCGGCGCGCTCGTCCTCGCCGACGGGCCGGATGACGACGTTGCCAGCCATGGCAGTGACCCCGGGGTTGAGCCGCCTCAGTCGAGGTGGAATTTTTCGAGCTGACGGTGTTCGGCCTTGATGTAGCGTACCGTGCCGGTGACCGAACGCATCACCACCGTCTCGGTCTCGATCACATCCTTGCGGATCTTGACGCCCGAGAGCAGCGAACCCGTGGTGACGCCGGTGGCGGCGAACAGGCAATCGCCGCGCACCATGTCCTCGATGCCGTAGATCATGCGCGGATCGGCGACGCCCATCTTGCGGGCGCGCTCGCGCTTCTCCTCGCTGTCGAGGATCAGCCGGCACTGCATCTGGCCGCCGATGCAGCGCAGCGCCGCAGCTGCCAGCACCCCCTCGGGCGCGCCGCCGGTGCCGATATACATATCGACCCCGGTATTATCGGGATCGGCGCAATGGATGACGCCGGCGACGTCGCCATCGGTGATGAGGCGGACCGCCGCTCCCGTCGAGCGCACGCCATGGATGATGTCGGAATGGCGCGGGCGATCGAGCACCAGCACCGTGATCGCGGAAGCGTCGACCCCTTTGGCCTTGGCCAGCCGCTTCACGTTGTCGGCAGGCGAGGCGTCGAGCTCGACGACGCCCTTCTTGTAGCCGGGGCCGACGGCGATCTTCTGCATGTAGACGTCAGGGGCATGCAACAGCGTGCCGCCGTCCGCCATCGCCATGGTCGCGATCGCGCCCGGCATGTTCTTGGCGCACAGCGTGGTGCCTTCGAGGGGATCGACGGCGATATCGACCTGCGGCCCGGCATTGAGCCCGACCTTCTCGCCGATGAACAGCATCGGCGCCTCGTCGCGCTCGCCCTCCCCGATCACGATGGTGCCTTCGATCGGCAGCTTGTTGAGTTCGCGCCGCATGGCGTCGACCGCGGCCTGATCGGCGGCCTTCTCGTTGCCGTGGCCGCGCAGGCGCGCCGCCGACACCGCCGCGCGCTCCGTCACCCGCACGATTTCGAGCGTGAGAATGCGCTCCAGCAACAATTGCGGCGGCACGGAAATATGGGTCGACATCGGCAAACTCCTCAAGACTTCACGGCGGGTCTTTCCGCCCGCAACCAATCATTGGGCGCGCGATCCGTTCGGAACGCGCGCTAGTTTTTCTCGATCCGTATCACCTGCGGCCGGCCAGAGATCACCTTGTCTCGTTGCACCGCCTGCAGTGCGCGATAGACGGCATCCTCGCTGGTCGCATAGGTAATCAGGATGACCGGCACCGGCGAAGCTTTGCCCTTCGCGGTGCTTGCGTCAACGCCGTCGGGATGGCGCTGCACGATCGATTCGATGGAAATCTTCTGTTCCGCCAGGCGCGTGGCGATTGCAGCGGCAGTTCCTGCCAGATCTCGCGCCATCAGGCGGATATAATAGCCACCCTCGTGCCGCTCCATCGGCGCCTTGCGCGTGTCGCGCAGCTTGTCCACCGGACGCCCGAACGGCTTGGCGCGGATGCCGCGCGCGACGTCGGCGATATCGGCAACCACCGCCGACGCCGTCGCAGCCCCTCCCGCGCCTGCCCCGACCAGCGTGATCGGCGGAATACCGTCGCCGTCGATGGTCACCGCATTGGTGACGCCCATCACCTGCGCGATCGACGACGATTTCGGCACCATGGTCGGGTGCACGCGCTGTTCGATGCCCTTGGCGGTCCGCACCGCGACGCCGAGCAGCTTGACGCGATAGCCGAGCTGTTCGGCGGCGCGCAGATCTTCCGGCGCAATGGACGATATACCCTCGACATAGACGGCGCTCTGCGCGACCTTGGTGCCGAAGGCGAGGCTGGCCAGGATGGCGAGTTTCTGTGCGGTGTCGTGGCCGTCGACGTCGAATGACGGGTTGGCCTCGGCGTAGCCGAGGCGCTGGGCGTCCTTAAGGCATTCGGCGAACGACAGACCTTCCTGCTCCATCCGGGTCAGGATGTAATTGCAGGTGCCGTTGAGGATGCCGTAGACGCGGTTGATGTCGGTGCCCGCGAGGCCCTCGCGCAGGGTCTTGACCACCGGGATGGCGGCGCCGACCGCCGCCTCGAAATTCAGCGCGCCGCCGTGTTTTTCCGCGAGCTTCGCCAGTCTGATCCCGTGTTTGGCGATCAGCGCCTTGTTGGCGGTGACCACCGACTTGCCGGTTTTCAGCGCCGCCTCGATCGCCGACAGCGCGGGTTCGCCGGACCCGCCCATCAATTCGACAAAGCAATCGATGCCGGGATCGCTTGCGAGCGCCAGCGGATTCTTCGCCCAGGCAATGCCGCGCAGGTCGAGACCGCGCTTCTTCACCTTCGATCGCGCGGTGACGGCGACGACCCGCACACTTCGTCCGCAGCGCGCCGACAAGATGCGGCCCTGCTGTTCGATGACGCGGACCACCTCGGCGCCAACAGTACCGAGCCCCGCAATACCCACTTTCAGGGGTGCGACCATGACGCAAAAGACCTGCCGGAAAGATTTGAACTAGGCATGATCTGGTCCGAAAACCGGAAGTCCACTTTTCGGGATCATGCCTACCGCCGGTTGGCGAGAGGAACCACGTTGTGCAACGTTTCAATGCCGCTTTCAAGGAAACGCCGCACGCCGCGGGCGGCCTGGCGGATACGTTGCTCGTTTTCCACCATGGCGATGCGGACATAGCCCTCGCCGTGCTCGCCGAAGGCGACACCGGGCGACACCACGACGCCGGACTTCTCGACCATCAGGGTCGCAAACTGCATGCTGCCGACGCCGCGGAAGGCGGCAGGCAGCGGCGCCCAGGCGAACATCGAGGCCTGCGGCGGGGGAATCTCCCACCCTGCCCGGCCGAACGACTCGACCAGCGCGTCGCGACGCCTGCGGTAGGTATCCCGCATCTCGCGGATGCAATCGTCCGGACCATTCAGCGCCGCGGTCGCCGCGACCTGGATCGGAGTGAACGCACCATAATCGAGGTAGGATTTGACCCGCGCCAATGCCGCGATGATGCGCTCGTTGCCGACGGCGAATCCCATGCGCCAGCCGGCCATCGAAAACGTCTTCGACATCGAGGTGAATTCGACGGTCACGTCGATCGCGCCGGGAACCTGCAAGACCGAGGGCGGCGGGTTGTTGTCGTCGAAATAGACCTCCGCATAGGCCAGATCCGACAGGATGAAGATCTCGTGCTTCTTCGCGAAAGCCACCAGATCCCGGTAGAAATCGAGGCTCGCGACATAGGCGGTCGGATTGGAGGGATAGCAGACCACGAGCGCGATAGGCTTGGGGATCGAATGGATGATGGCGCGTTCGACTGCCTCGAAGAATTGCGGCGTCGGCTCCGAGGGGACGGAGCGGATCACGCCGCCGGCCATCAGGAAGCCAAAGGCATGGATCGGGTAACTGGGATTTGGACAGAGGATGACGTCGCCGGGCGCCGTGATCGCCTGCGCCACATTGGCAAAACCCTCCTTCGAGCCCAGCGTTGCCACGATCTGGGTTTCCGGGTTGAGCTTCACGCCGAAACGCCGGCCGTAATAGGCCGCCTGCGCCTTGCGCAGGCCGGTGATGCCGCGCGAGGCCGAGTAACGGTCGGTCCGCGGCTTGCCTAGGGTTTCCTTGAGCTTTTCTATGACATGGGGCGGCGTCGGCAGGTCGGGATTGCCCATGCCGAGGTCGATAATGTCAGCGCCGGCATTCCGCGCGGCCGCCTTGGCCCGGTTGACCTGCTCGAATACGTAAGGCGGCAAACGGCGGATGCGGTAAAATTCTTCCATGGGACCTTGCTCCGGCAACCGGCAGGGTAGAATCGCCGAACTCCTGCATTTTCGAAACCGGATACGGCTTCGTCCGGAAATCACGCCAAATCAATGACTTAGGGTGAATTCAGGCGCAAAATGAGTGTCTTCGCCCTGATTTGCGGTTGAATTGGGCTTCTTTTACCACGGACGCCCGGCTGCGCCAGTGTTGTCGGGTCACTTTGCCGCGGCGTCTTTGGCCGCAACCAGCGCCTGCCGGTCCCGCGCCGCAGCAAGTTCCTTCTCGATCTTGGCCCGCTCCGCCGGCGGGATCACTGCCTCTGCGCGATCCGGCGGCAAATCATGAACCGGAAGGTAGGTGCCGGCCTCGTTCGGACGCGCGGGCGCGTCGGCGGGCGTGCCGACCAGCGGCAGGTCGGCGATCGAACTCGAGCAACCGCCCAGCGCAAGCGCCGACAGCAGCAGCGCTCCCAAGGCCAGCGCCCGCTTGTTTCGTTCTACCGACATCGGCTTCAGGAAGTCCCCACTTCGCGGTTCAACCTTGCAGCGGCCTGACACTTATTTCATCAACTATTGCTACGGCTCAAACCATTGTCGTCCGAAACGATTAAAGCCCAAACAGCAAAACCGAGCGCTGAGGCTTCAATATGGCCGAACCAAGAAACTTTGTCGCAGTGCAACACACCCGCGACAGCGATTAACTTCGAAGCCGCATTGTCGATCAACGCGGTGACGAACTGCAAATGAACCTATAGTGTTACACGCATGAGCGACGCCACGATTGAAACCCAGGCCGCAAAGAAGTTCGACCCAGAAGCCTTCGCGATGAACCTCGCGCGGGCGATGGAGACGAGCGGCCAGGCGCTCGCCGCCTTTCTGAAGCCTCGGGAGAGCGGCGAAGTCAAGGACAAGCCGCCCAGCGAACTCACCGAGGTGATCAAGACCTTCACTTCGGTGGCGGAATACTGGCTGTCGGACCACGACCGGTCGGCGGACCTGCAGAAGAAGATGGCCAAGGCCTATCTCGATCTGTGGGGCTCGTCGATGCGTCGTCTCGCCGGTGAACAGGCGCCGCCGGCGATCGAACCCTCGCCGCGCGACAAGCGCTTCAGCGATCCCGAGTGGAAGTCGAACCAGTTTTTTGATTTCTTGTTGCAGGCCTATCTGCTCTCCACGCAATGGGCGCAGGATCTGGTGCGCAACGCCGATGGCCTCGATCCGCACACCCGCAAGAAGGCCGAATTCTACGTCCAGCAGATCACCAACGCGCTGGCGCCGTCGAATTTCGTTCTCACCAATCCCGAAGTCCTGCGCGAGACGCTGGCGTCCAACGGCGACAACCTCGTGCGCGGCATGAAGATGCTGGCGGAGGATATCGAGGCCGGAGGCGGCACGCTGCGCATCCGCCAGTCCGACCCGTCCAACCTCGTCGTCGGCGTCAACATGGCGACGACGCCGGGCAAGGTGATCTTCCAGAACGATCTGATGCAGTTGATCCAGTATACGCCGACCACGGAGAACGTGCTGCGCACGCCGCTGCTGATCGTGCCGCCGTGGATCAACAAATTCTACATCCTCGACCTCAAGCCGGAAAAATCCTTCATCAAGTGGTGCGTCGACCAGGGCATCACGGTGTTCGTGATTTCCTGGGTCAACCCGGACAAGAATCTCGGGGCGAAGACCTGGGAAGACTACATGAAGGATGGCCCGCTGGCGGCGATGGACGCCATCGAGCGCACCACTGGCGAGATGAAAGTCCACACCATGGGCTATTGCGTCGGCGGCACCCTGCTTGCCACCACGCTGGCCTGGCTTGCCGAAAAGCGCCGCGTGCGCGTCACCTCGGCGACCTTCCTGGCGGCGCAGGTCGATTTCACCCACGCCGGCGATCTCCTGGTGTTCGTCGACGAAGACCAGATCTCGGCGCTCGAACGCGACATGCAGGAATCCGGCATCCTCGAAGGCAGCAAGATGGCGATGGCCTTCAACATGCTGCGCTCGAACGACCTGATCTGGTCCTATGTCGTCAGCAATTACCTGAAGGGGCAACCGCCCTCCTCGTTCGACCTGTTGCACTGGAATTCGGACGCGACGCGGATGCCGGCGGCAAACCATTCCTACTACCTGCGCAACTGCTACCTCGAGAACCGGCTCTCGGCCGGCAGCATGGTGCTGGACAACACGCTGCTCGATCTGTCGAAGGTGAAGGTTCCGGTCTACAATCTGGCGACGCGCGAGGACCACATCGCGCCGGCCGATTCCGTGCTGTACGGCTCACAGTTTTTCGGCGGGCCGGTGAAATATGTGCTGTCCGGGTCCGGACATATCGCCGGCGTCGTCAATCCGCCGTCCTCGGGCAAGTACCAGTTCTGGACCAACGACAATATCCGGGACGTGACGCTTTCCGACTGGCTCAAGGCCGCGCAGGAGCACAAGGGATCGTGGTGGCCGGATTGGCGCGAATGGCTCGAAAGCATCGACGCCGAACAAGTACCCGCGCGCGCGGTCGGCACCGAGGCATTGCCGCCGATCGAAGATGCCCCCGGCAGCTACGTGCGGGTCCGCGCATAACGTTATCGCAGGGTCGGAACCGATTTCCCGCCGGGCAAACGCAAGGCGTTTGCCCAAAGATCACGCTCGGATAAAAAGGCATCGGCCGGGTCCGATTCAACGCAGTTGGGCCAGACTCTGGGCTATAAGCGGCCGTCCCGCCGGGACGAGATTCAAAAACTCGAATTGAGGGGAAAAACCGATGACGCGCGAATTGTTCTGGCTGACAGCGACGGTGATTCTGACCGGGCTGCTGTGGATCCCCTACGTGTTGAACCGCTGTCAGGTTCGCGGCCTTTCCGGCGCGATGGCCAATCCGTCGCGCAACGACAAGCCGCATGCGGAATGGGCGACGCGGCTGATGTTCGCGCATGACAACGCGGTCGAGAACCTCATCATCTTCGCCCCGCTGGTGCTGATCCTGAACGCGATCGACTATTCGACCAAATGGACCGTGCTCGCCTGCGCCGTCTATTTCTGGGCTCGTGTCGCCCATGTCGTCGTCTATGCGCTCGGCCTGCCGGTGTTCCGGACGCTGGCCTTCACCGTCGGCTTTTTGGCGCAGGCCGTGCTGGCGCTGGCGATCTTCGGGCTTGTTTGAGAGCTTGCCTGCACCGCAAGATAGGATTGAAAACCCCGGCCCGGCCGGGGTTTTGTTTTCGCTGACGATGGCCGCTCCGGCGCCGCCGGAACGTGCCGGCTTCCGCCTCAGGTGTCGGCAAAACCCAGCATCAGCCGCATGTTCTGGACCGCAGCGCCCGAGGCGCCCTTACCCAGATTGTCGAGACGAGCCACCAGAACCGCCTGAGGATATTTGGGGCTCGCAAAGACATAGAGCTCGAGCCTGTTGGTCTCGTTGAGCGCCTCGGGTTCGATGCGTCCGCTCTTTGTCGCCGCGTTGTCGAGCGGCATGACCGAGACGTATTTGCTTCCCGCGTAACGCTTTTCCAACGCGGCGTGGAGATCGGCGGCGGCGGGTTTGCCGGGCAGCGTGTCGAGATGCAGCGGCACCGATACCAGCATGCCCTGCCGGTAGTCCCCGACCGACGGAACAAAGATCGGCCGCCGCGTGAGCTTCGAGTAAAGCTGCGTTTCCGGCAGATGCTTGTGCTCGAAGCCGAGACCATAGAGTTCGAAGGCCGGCGCGGTGCCGTTTTCGAAACTGTCGATCATGGACTTGCCGCCGCCCGAATAGCCGCTCACCGCATTGATGGTGACGGGATAGTCCGCAGGGACCAGCCCGGCATCCACCAGCGGCCGCAGCAAGGCGACCGCGCCGGTCGGATAGCAGCCCGGGTTCGAAACCTTCCGCGCCGCCCGTATCTTGTCGGCCTGATCGGCTTCGAGTTCCGGAAAGCCGTAGGTCCAGTCGCTGGCGACGCGAAACGCCGTCGATGCGTCCAGCACCTTGGGTGCGGCCGCCCCCATGCCGTCGATCAGCGCAACGGTTTCACGCGCAGCGTCGTCCGGCAGGCAGAGGATGACGAGGTCCACCCCTTCCATCAGCGCCCGCTTGGCCTGCGCATCCTTGCGCTTGTCCTCGGCAATGCTCTTGAGCACGACGTCGTTCTGCTGCCTCAGGCGTTCGCGAATGCCGAGGCCCGTGGTCCCGGCCGCGCCATCGACGAATACGGTAGGCCGCGGGGCGGCGCCGGTGGCCAGGGATTGGCCTTTCGGCTGCTTGGTGTCGGAGAGGGTCATGACGTGCTCCTTCAATCCGCAGATACACTGGCGAGCGCGGATGATTTGTAGTCCAAGTGCGGCCGCAGCGCGACCATCTGTTTTCCGATCGTCTGTGTCGCTTCGTCGGGCCGCTGCAGGAGTGTCGAGGCAATCGCAACATGGTCGATGTCGGATTTGTGCTGGTTGAGCTTGAAGCTGCCCTCGACCTCCTCCACCGACATGACCAATCCCACGATCGCTTTCTTCAGCGCATCAAGGCGTCCGGCCGTCACCTTCGACATCGCCCACGGCGGTTTCGGCGCAAGCCAGCTTTCAAATTTGGCACTCAGCGCGTCCAGATGCGGGCCGAGTTCGGAATCGGACAGTATCCGCGCGGTGCCCGTGAGATGCACGGCCTGGTAAAGCCAGGTCGGCACCTGATCGGGCGAGACGTACCAGTCGGCAGATACATAGGCATCCGCGCCGGTGACGGCCATCAGCCATGGCGATTTTCCGTCGGCGAGCTTCGCCAGCGGATTGTTGCGCGCGACGTGAAAGGCGGCGTGCGGCGTGCCGTCATCGGCATAGGTGAGGTAAAACGGCAGCGACGACGCGACCGGCTTGCGGTCGTCCCAGGCCGTAACCGTGCCGAATCCACGCGCCTGCGCAAACGCAAGGCTCGCGGCACGGTCGGGCTTGAACATGGGAGGGGTATACATGGCGGTCTCCTGCTTGCTCGGGTGAGCCGCCGGGTCAGATCGCGCTGCAGGAGAAGGAAGATGCCGCGGACCGGATCCGGCGGCAGAGGCTGTATCTTAAACGCAGATATCCGCCCATACCGCTGATGTGCGGCGGCGGCGGCGAGCGATGACAATGGTCGCGGCGTTCTTCATGGGCGGCGCTATAAGGCCGCGCCGGGCCGGCGTCAAGGCGCGCGGCAGCGCGAATCCGCGATTTCAGGCGGCCCGCCACACCCACTCCGCGATTTTCCCAAGCGCGTCGCCAAACAGCAAGAGCACCGCCGACCAGACCAACGCCGATACGAAATTGGCGATCTGAAATTGCCAGTAGGGCATCTCGAATATGCCGGCGGCGAGCGGCACCGAGGCCCGCAGCGGCCCGAAAAACCGCCCGATGAAGATGCTCGGCACGCCCCATGTTTTCACAAAGGCTTCGCCGCGTTCCAGTAACCCCGGATAACGCGACAGCGGCCACATCTGCGCAACGTGTTCCTTGTATCTGAAGCCGAACCAGTAGGAGACCCAGTCGCCCAGCGCCGCGCCCAGCCCGCCGGCGATCCACACCGGCCAGAAGCTGATGCCGCTGACGCCGATCAGCGCGCCGATCGCCACCAGCGCCCCCCAGGCCGGGACCAGCAGCGAAATGAAGGCAAGCGACTCGCCGAACGCCAGCAGGAGCACGATCGGTGCGGCCCAGGCCTGATGGTCGCGCACGAAATCGGCCAAGGCGCGCCCAAAATCTTCCATTCCGAACGCCCTTCCCCGGCGATTGTCCTGTTTGAACCTTTTTTAGGGTTCGATGCCTAAGAACACGTAAGCGAGCCCCGTCAGGGACATCAAGTCACAAAGACGGGGACCACGCGTGAGCTCGAGCTCGCCGGCCCGCTGCAACCCCAACAGGAACGTGAGGAAGACGGATGATCGGATCGCTGATGATGTGCATGAGCGTTGTAATCCTGCTGATCGGGATGCTGGCCGGAATCGTGATGGGCATGGAGCAAAACTTCACGCTCGCTCCGGCGCACGCCCATCTCAATCTGATCGGCGGAGTGCTCCTGTTTCTGTTTGGGCTCTACTACAGACTGGTTCCGGCAGCCGGAACCACCACGCTGGCGAAGGTGCAGGGCTGGCTCCACATGATAGGCGCGATCCTGTTTCCGGTCGGCGTCGCCGTGGTGCTGCTGAAGGGTCCATCCTTCGAAGTCGCGCCGATTGTCGGCTCGCTGATTGTGGTTGTGGCGATGGCGCTCTTCGTGGTCATCATGTTCCGGACGTCACGCGCTTAAGCGGCGGAGTCGCTTCAACTCTGTGGCTGCGACGGCCCTACTGCTTTGCAGGCGTGTCGTCTGTAGGCTCCGTACTCGGGGCAGCGACCGGTTTGGGTTTTGTAACCCGCTTGCTTCTTGTCGGCGGCGGCAACGGCTCCGGTTCAGCCCCACAGCGCTTTTGGTCGGCCAACATCGCAAGATATTGCTGGCGGCTTTGCAATGCGGTGATTTCAGTATCAGCGGTACCTTGGAAATCCATACCGAACCAAAGCACTGGAATGAACAAGCCCGCGACACCTGCAGCCACGTTCTGAGTCGTTTTGAGGCCCTTATCAGCAGCTAGTTGTTTGACCCGCTCGTTGTTGGCATTGACCTCGGCCAAAATTGCGGTGCAGTCCATGTACCGGTCAGTCGGCTGAACCACTGCCACCGGTGCGGGTGCGCGACCCGCACAGCCAGCCAGCACGGCGCAAAACGCCATGATCCCTAAAATACGCATTTGTTGATTCCCCCGCCGGAATGGAAGGTTCCGCAACCCACGGATGAAGGCAAGACGACTATCGAGCTAGACGAGACCTGAAGATCGTCATGCTCACTGCCGGCGCTAGCAATTTGGTCCCCGCCCCCTGCCGTCACTTTTTAAGCTCATCCATGGCATACTCAGAAGAACCGATTCGCCGCGCCGCCATTGTCCGCAACACATGAAAAAGTATGAACAAACCATTGAAATCCCCTGCTAAAACCAAACCTTCCAACGACCTCTTCGGGGCCTCGGAACCGAAGGGCCGGGCTGCGGTCAAGGTCGCGCGCGCCTCCAGCGCGGAAGCCGGCTACACCGCGGCCGATATCGAGGTGCTGGAAGGCCTCGAGCCGGTGCGGCGCCGGCCCGGCATGTATATCGGCGGCACCGACGAAAAGGCGCTGCACCATCTGTTCGCAGAGGTCATCGACAATTCCATGGACGAAGCGCTGGCGGGCCATGCCACCTTCATCGAGGTGGAATTGAGCGCCGACGGATTCCTCACCGTCACCGATAACGGGCGCGGCATTCCGGTCGATCCGCATCCGAAATTTCCGAAAAAATCCGCGCTCGAAGTCATCATGTGCACGCTGCATTCCGGCGGCAAGTTCGACTCCAAGGTTTACGAGACCTCGGGCGGCCTGCACGGCGTCGGCGTGTCGGTGGTGAATGCGCTGTCCTCGCGGCTCGAGGTCGAAGTCGCCCGCGGCCAGAAACTCTACCGCATGGCGTTCGAGCGCGGCCATCCCAAGGGCAAGCTCGAGGACCTCGGCAAGATCAACAACCGCCGCGGCACCCGGATCCGCTTCAAGCCCGATACTGATATTTTCGGCGCCAAGGCCGTCTTCAAGCCGCAGCGCCTGTTCAAGATGGCGCGCTCCAAAGCCTATCTGTTCGGCGGCGTGGAGATCCGCTGGCGCTGCGATCCGGCGCTGTTGAAGGGTCTCGAGGATGTGCCCGCCGAGGACAGTTTTCACTTCCCCGGCGGCCTGAAGGACTATCTCGCCGCCGCGATCCATGCCGACACCCTGGTGCATCCCGACATCTTCTCCGGCAAATCGGGCCGCACCGGCGGCCATGGCGCGTGCGAATGGGCGGTGGCCTGGACCGCCGATGCCGACGGCTTTCTGTCCTCTTACTGCAACACGGTGCCGACGCCCGATGGCGGCACCCACGAGTCCGGCATGCGCAGCGCGCTCTTGCGCGGCCTGAAGGATCACGCCGAGCGCGTCGGCCAGGGCAAGCGCGCCGCCAGCGTCACGTCCGAAGACGTCATGGTGGGCGCCGCCGTGATGCTCAGCGTGTTCGTGCGCGAGCCGGAATTCCAGGGCCAGACCAAGGACCGTCTCGCCACCGCCGAGGCCCAGCGCATCGTCGAACAGGCCATCAAGGACCCGTTCGACCACTGGCTGTCGGGCAATCCGCTGCAGGCCAACAAACTCCTGGATTTCGTCGTCGAGCGCGCCGACGAGCGGCTGCGCCGGCGGGCGGAAAAGGAAATTTCCCGCAAGACCGCGGTGAAGAAGCTTCGCCTGCCCGGCAAACTCTCCGACTGCACCAACACGGCTGCCGAGGGAAGCGAGCTGTTCATCGTCGAGGGCGACTCGGCCGGCGGCAGCGCCAAGCAGGCGCGCGACCGCAAGACCCAGGCCATCCTCCCCTTGCGCGGAAAGATCCTCAACGTGGCCTCCGCCACCAAGGACAAGATGACGGCCAATGCCCAGCTCGGCGACCTGATCCAGGCGATCGGCTGCGGGACCGGAACCCAGTACCGCGAGGAAGACCTGCGCTATTCCCGCATCATCATCATGACCGATGCCGACGTCGACGGCGCGCATATCGCCTCGCTTTTGATCACCTTCTTCTACCGCCAGATGCGCGGGCTGATCGATGAGGGGCACCTTTTTCTGGCGGTGCCGCCGCTTTACCGCCTCACTCATGGCAGCAAGACGGTCTATGCCCGCGACGACGCCCATAAGGACGCGCTCCTGAAGAGCGAATTCAACGCCAACGCCAAGGTCGACGTCGGCCGCTTCAAGGGCCTGGGCGAAATGATGCCGGCGCAATTGAAGGAAACCACCATGGACCCGGCCAAGCGCACCATGCTCCGCGTGGTGCTGCTGGCCGACGACCGCGAGGGCACTGCCGATTCGGTCGAGCGCCTGATGGGCACCAAGGCGGAGGCCCGATTCGCCTTCATTTCCGACAAGGCCGAATTTGCCAGCGAGGACCTGCTGGACGTCTAGGCCTCAACCCGGGGTCCGGCAGGGCCCCGGAAGGGTGAAATCCGCCCCTCCGGGGCCGATTTTGGACATTTTCGGCCCCTTTTGCCGCTTTGCCCCCGGGTTTTCCCGGACCGTTTTCGGGCGGGTGTGCCCCCCCGGCAACAGCATTTTTGGTTGAACCGACTATAGTCCGAGCATGAGGTTTTGAGATTCCACGCTCGCACCGCCGCTTCGCGATCCGGTTCGAACGTCTACCTACTGGGGAATATAAGATGAAGAAGGTTGTGCTCACTCTGGCTGCGCTGGCGGCTTTCACCGGATCGGCGATGGCGGCGGATATGGCTCCCCGCTACACCAAGGCTCCGGTGCCGATGGCAGTCGCGCCGAACTGGACCGGCTTCTACATCTTCGGCGGCGGCGGCGGCGGATTGTGGGCGTCCGATGAACACACCCAGACGACCGCAGGCGCCCTGCCCCTCAGCATCGACCAGCGCCAGGGCGGCTCCGGCTGGTTCGGCACCGTCGGCCTTGGCTACGATTGGCAAGTCAACAGCGGCTGGGTCGCCGGCATCTTCGCCGACGGTCAGTTCGGCAGCCTGAGGGGCACCCTTCAGGATCCGACCGTGGGTTGGACTTCCAATGTGAAGATGCAGGACGCTTGGGCAGCCGGCGCGCGCGTCGGTTATCTGGTGGCGCCGAATGTGCTGTCCTACGTCAACGGCGGCTACTCCGGTTCGCACTGGTCCGGCTCGACCTTCCTGAGCGCGGTCAGCGGCGCTCCGGTCGGCGATCACACCAATTCTTTCAACCGCAATGGCTGGTTCATCGGCGGCGGTGTCGAGAACAACCTGAACATCTTCGGCATTGCGGCCCCCGGTTGGTTCATGAAGACCGAGTACCGCTCGGCTTTCTACAACGCCAAGAGCGTCAACGAACTGGTCGACGGCACCAATGCTCTCGTCGGACGCGATATCAAGTTCAACGCGTGGACTCAGACCATCTCGACCTCGCTGGTCTACCGCTTCAACTGGAGCGGCCCGGTGGTTGCCAAGTACTGATCTCTGCTGATCATATCCAGCAACTCAAAAGCCCCGGCATCGTCCGGGGCTTTTTTGTGTCTCGCGCCGACGTGCCGTGCACCATGCTCCGCGGCGCGCGAGCCTCGAAGCGCGCGGCCTGCCCTTGCCCTGACCAAACGAGCGCGCCACTGTGACCGCCTCACGCGCCGACCGACGCGACCATAGGGCTGAGGAAATGCCATGCGCCAATTGCTTCTGATTCTGGGCCTGCTCGCGCTCGCCATCGGCCTGCTCTGGATCGGCCAGGGCCTAGGGGTGATCGACTGGCCGAAATCGAGCTTCATGATCCGACACCTTCAGTGGGCCGGTTACGGGGCGGCGCTGGCCGCACTCGGCCTGGTCCTGATCTGGCAGAGCAAGCGCTGACGATTCCCAGAGGAAATCAACCATGAAGACAAGTTTGTTCGATCTCGGCGGCAAGGTGGCGATCGTGACCGGCGGCAATGGCGGCATTGGCCTCGGCATGGCGCAGGGACTGGCGGACGCCGGCGCCGATATCGCCGTCGTCGGACGCAATGAAATGAAGTCGATCGCGGCGGTCGCCGAGCTCAAGGCGCGGGGCGTCCGGGCGATCTCCATCGCCGCCGATGTCACCGACAAGGACGCCGTCGCCGCGATGGCGGAGCGGGCCTTGCGCGAACTCGGCCGGATCGACATTCTCGTCAACAACGCCGGCATCAACATCCGCAAGCCGCCGCATGAGCTGGATATCGCGGACTGGGACAACGTGATCAGGACCAACCTCACCAGCGCGTTCCTGTGCTCGCAGGCGGCCTACCCGGTCATGAAGGCAGCCGGCGGCGGCAAGATCATCAACATCGGCTCGATGATGTCGATCTTCGGCGCCAGCTTCGCGCCGGCCTATGCCGCGAGCAAAGGCGGCATCGTGCAGTTGACGCGCTCCTGCGCGGTCGCCTGGGCCGCCGACAACATCCAGGCCAACGCGGTCCTGCCAGGCTGGATCGACACCGACCTGACCCGGCGCGCCCGCGAGCAGATCGACGGCCTGCACGACAAGGTTCTGGGGCGCACGCCGGCGGCGCGCTGGGGTGCGATCGCAGATTTTGCCGGCATCGCGGTGTTTCTCGCCTCCGGCGCGTCCGACTTCGTCACCGGCACCGCGATTCCCGTCGACGGCGGGTTTTCCGTCATGGGTTAGTGCGGCGCCGCGCTTGAAAAAAGAGCCCCGGACGATGCCGGAGCTCTTCAGGTTCAGTCTTGGGAGAACCAAATCTCTGGGAGAAACAAATCCCGCGAAATCCATACCTCACGGCCGATTCGCTTCCCGATAGTTCATCAACTGGAAGGCGAGTGCTATCGGAAAAACCCTTGTTAAGCCCATTTTGCCGGGACCAGTTGCACGACCGCAACAAGAACAGGCAGCACGCTACAACCAAATACCGCGTGAACATTGGAACTCTGCACGCCCGCGGTCACAGCATCCGGTCAGGCCGATTTCATGGACAGGAATCGACGGCTGAAAAATGCGAGCGCCGCTTGCTTGCCCGCTTCCTGAAGCTTGCCTCGCAAAACGAAAAGCCCCGGATGATGCCGGGGCTTTTTTTCTCCTGACGCTTCGCGACGATCAGTATCGCGCGACGAGCGGACCGTTGAACTTGTAGCTTACGCGAGCGACGACGGACTGGATATCGCGCGGCTTGGCGTCGAATTTATACGATCCGGGAGAGGTGCCGGCGAGCTGATAGCCCTTGGTCTCGAAGGTCGCGTAATCGTATTCGAGACCGAAAATCCAGTTCTGGGTAATGCCGTATTCCCAGCCTGCGCCAGCCGTCCAGCCGTTGTGCCATTGCGTATCCGAGCCTGAGCCGAAGACCGGCGCAACCGTATCGGAGACCGCCATGTGGCTGCTCGCGCCGGCATAACCGCCCTTCGCGTAAAACAGGTTGTTGTTGACGGCGATGCCGGCCCGGCCCGTGACGGTCGCCATCCAGTTGGTGCGCCAGCTGAACACATCGTCCTGCGCACCGAATACGGTGTTGGGCGCGGTGCCGTGGTTATCCATCCCCGAGATCGTGCCTTCAAGGCCGAACACGTAGTTGCTCGCTTGCCAGTTGTAGCCGATCTGGCCACCGCCGAAAACACCGGCGCCGCGCTGGCGGAAGCCCTGACCCGGAGCGAGATCTCCGAACAGCGTGGTATCAGCAATATTGGTCCAATTCTGGCTAGTCCATGAACCGCCGATATGACCGCCGACATAGAAGCCGGCCCAGTTGTAGACCGCATAAGGCAGCGCCGGCGCCTTGGTGTAGGCATATGGCGCGAGGTCCGCGGCGGAAGCAGCCCCAGCTCCGATGGCGACAGTGACCGCCAACGCAGCAACGAATTTTGTCCGGATCATCTTAATCCCCCCAACGAGATATTTTCCCAATAGCTGCCTACCGCGGAAGTCCTTGCCAATTCGTCGACGAAGGCGGGCGCGGCGCCGGGATGCGCAAATGCAGCCCGCCAATCGCGCCTTATAGTTAATTTCGGATCAGCTGCGGCGCGCGACCGCAACGCCAGTTCCGGACGCACGCCGGGCACAGCGAAGCGCGCCGTGGTGCATTGCGGGGCCCGCACAACGATCATCTATCGCATGCAAAGGGCGGCGCTGCGGGACTCATTGCCGGCTTGGACGAGCGAAGCTGAAAAGCTTGATCGGCGACACAAGCGAAGGGTCGCCCCGTCCGGACCATCTACAGACGAAAAGGGCCCTCGCGACGCCGGGCCGCCCTTTCAGTAGCAACTGATAAGCTCAGTACTTGGCGACGACCGGCCCGCCAAAGCTGTAATTGAGGCCCACACGCGCCACGTTGAATGTGTCGTGTACCGAACTCCTCAGGGTGCTCGTATCGGCACCATAGGTATACGTGATCAGGGAGCTATGGGTCCCGAGGTCAGCGTAGAGATATTCGGCCTTCACGCTCCAGGCAGGCGCAAATTTCCACTCGGCGCCGGCGCCCACGGTCCAGCCGGCTGCCGTCGTCGTATTGGTGTTGGCGGTGCCGGGCTCGGTCGTGGACGGAGGTGCGCAGGCCGGACAAATGAACTGATTGCCGACCTTGACCTGTCCGACTGCAAGGCCGCCGGTTCCGTATATGAGAATCGACGGCGCCACCGCAAAGCCGATTCGGCCCCGGAAGGTGCCGAGCCAGTCGAGCTCCCGACTATATGCCGAGGCGACCGGTATAAATGTGACGGTCCTGAAGCCGGTATTGAAGGAACGCTTCGCAGAAACCCAATCGATGTCGCCCTCCACGCCGACGACCCAATTCGGATTCACTTGCCAATTGTAGCCCGCAGTGCCGCCGACCATTCCGCCGCTCGCGCGAAAGCCGGTAAGACCAACCGGAACCAGACCGAGGTTGATCGCCGATCCAAGGCCGCCGATACCCGTGTCGGTGCCGACGTTGGTGAGATTGTTACTGTTTGACGCCAGCCAGCCGCCGTTGATGCCGACGTAGAAACCAGTCCAGGTCGAGGCCAGCTCCGGCTCGGCGATCGGACGCGCCTTTACGGCCATATCGGCGGCCGTCGCTAGTCCACCCAAGCCAAAAGAAATAGCTGAAGCAAGAACCATCCTAAGAAATCGGCCCATGGAGAGTCCCTTCGCGGAAACAACTACTCAAGAGTGTAATTCGAAGCGACACATATCGCGATTGCGCGCGTGGGCGAAGAGAAAAGCCTGCCACAAGCCGCATCAGAGCAGCTTTCCGCGTACTGTTGCGGCGCTACAACAATTTACCCTCGGCATGCAGTGCCGGCTGGACCGCAGGCATCTCACGCGTATGCAGCCTAGCGCCGGAAGCTCTTGATCTCGGAGACGCTGCCGTCGCGATAGGTCAGCTCGACCGACACGAACTGGGTCGAGGGCGCGAGCTTCAGATATGGTTGCGCATCATGCGGAATGACACTGGGATCCCTGGGATCGCAGGGCGGCATTTTCAGAACCTTGTCGGGCACGGCGCTGTCGATGCCGACACGCACTTCGCGGATCGCGCACCGGTACGACATCAGGTGCGTGTAATAGACGAGCAGCCCGTTGAATTCGCGAAACGACAGCCAGCTGGTCGCGGTCATGTCGAGGATCTTGCGCTGATCGTGGATCAGCGCCGCTTCAGGATCGAATTTGATCGGGAACGGTCCCTGCAACTCGCCCGATATATCGACATAGCGGACTTGAATGGTCGCCGCCGCCGCGTCGGCAGCAAGCTCGATCGACGGATTGGGCATCCGCTTGCGGGTGCGCGGATCGAGCGTGTCGAGAAAACCGGTCTCGCGGAATTCACCGGCGTCCCCCATCCGCCACGAAATGCCGAGCGTCGGATCGGCGATCGAGAACACCACGCTCCAGCCGCCATTGTGACGGGAGAACGCGGCGATCGGCGCATTGACGCTGTCGTTCGGCGGCGCCATGCGCGGCGCCGACACCGGCGGAAGTGCCGCGACCTGCTGCGGCGGCTGCGCCGGTTTTGCGACTTCCTTGGGCGCGTCGGATTGGCCTTTGGCAAGGCCGTTCAGGAACACGTCGTCGACCATCTGATCGAAATAGACCGGGATCTGCTTGTGGCTGACGGTCTCCGCCATCTCGCTGACGATGCGGCGGGTGTGCTGGGCGACCTGAACCATATTCTCGCCCGGCTGCAGCAGCTCTTTCGCAAATGTTCGCGTGAACACCGAATTGGGATTGTCGTCATTGTTCGAGAGACGATCGAGCGCAGTCTGCCGGGGACCGGCGGAGAACACCGAGAACACGCCTTCGGGCAATTGCGTCATCGGCGCGAGCCCGCCGCCGCCGGCGACCGCGCGCGTCCCTGCCCGTTCGAACGGATTGTTGCGGCAGGCATCGAATACCAGGATGGCGGTGCGCACCTTCTTGTTCTGCAGCCGCTCGATGACGCGGTCGGCGAGAACGGAGGCGTCGCGCACCAGTTCTTCCTGGCCCTCGGTCGCGGCCGGCACGTCGGTCGGCAGCAGGAAATTCTGGCCCGCGATCTCAAAGCCGTGGCCGGCGTAGAAGAAGAACGCGGTATCGCCGGGCTGGACCGCCTTGTCGAACGCCAGCAGCGTTTCGCTGAACGCCTGGCGGTTCTGGTTCTCCGCCACCATCACCGAAAAGCCGAGCTGTTTTAGGGTATCGCCCATGGTGCGGGCGTCATTGACTGCCTTCTGCAGTTTCGGAACGTTCTTGTAGTCGTTGTTGCCGATCACGAGCGCGACGCGCTTTTCGGCATGAGCGGGCGCGGCGAGCGCCAGCAACGACGCGGCCAGACCCAATGCCAACACGGCCCCGTACGACTGCCAGTTTCTCATCCTGTTCCCCGCCTTGCACGACGTCATCGGTGGCCCGTGCGAACCATTGGCTTGGTCGGCAAAGGCGCGCCACCGGTTCAATCCAGCGCCGCCGCCCGCCTGCTCCATACCTTGATCATCGGCCCGGCAAAATTCAGCGCCATCGCCCATAGCGCGATCCGCACGTGCAGGCACAATGGTCGTGAACCCGCGGCGAAAAATCCTCCGGCAGGCGAATGTCGAGAATCAAACGCGTCATGGCGACCCCGAAGATTCCGTCGCTCGAGGCGTTGAGGCGGCCTTTTGAAAACATGGCGTTTCCCGTGGGCTTAGGCCGCATTTGTGCAAAAACATTAAGCTTTTTCAACGCTTGGAGCGCCTCTTCCATTGACTTTGGCCAATTCGCCCCTATCTTCCGGTTCGACGCGGCCCGGTATCGAAACGCGATATCTTGATTAAGCCGCCTGTCTGCGTATCCGAAAATCCCGAGCAAATCTGCGTGCCGTTCCGGGGTTGAGCGCGACAGTTATTTCCGGGATTCCAAGCGGCGGTTTCTACCAGAGGCTCAATGTCTTTTTCCCATCTCGGCTTGTCCGACAAGGTGCTCGCCGCCGTAGCGGCCACCGGCTACACCACCCCTACCCCCATTCAGGAACAGGCGATCCCCCATGTTCTGGCCCGCCGAGACGTTCTCGGCATCGCCCAGACCGGCACCGGCAAGACCGCTGCCTTCGTCCTTCCGATGCTCACCTTACTGGAAAAGGGACGCGCCCGGGCCCGAATGCCCCGCACCCTGATCCTGGAGCCGACCCGCGAACTCGCCGCCCAGGTCAAGGAACAGTTCGATAAATACGGCGCCGGCCAGAAACTCAACGTCGCGCTCCTGATCGGCGGCGTCTCGTTCGGCGACCAGGACGTCAAGCTGACGCGCGGCGTCGACGTGCTGATCGCGACTCCCGGCCGGCTGCTCGACCACACCGAACGCGGCGGGCTCTTGCTCACCGGCGTCGAATTGCTGGTGATCGACGAAGCCGACCGCATGCTGGACATGGGCTTCATCCCGGACATCGAGCGCATCTGCAAGATGATCCCGTTCACGCGGCAGACACTGTTCTTCACCGCGACGATGCCGCCCGAAATCGCTCGCATCACCGAAACCTTCCTGCACAATCCCGTCAGAATCGAAGTTTCCAGGCCGGCGACGACCGCCGTCGGCGTGTCGCAGTTTCAGGTCCCGGTCGGCCGCGAGCCGCACGACAAGCGCGAGCTGCTCCGCCGCCTGTTGCGCGAAGCCAAGGATCTCAACAACGCGATCATCTTCTGCAACCGCAAGCGCGAAGTAGCGCTGCTGCACAAGTCACTGCAAAAGCATGGCTTCAGCGTCGGCGCCCTGCACGGCGACATGGATCAGTCGGCGCGCACCGCGGCGCTCGATCAATTCCGCAAGGGCGAAATTCCGCTGCTGGTCGCATCCGACGTCGCCGCCCGCGGTCTCGACATTCCGGCCGTGAGCCATGTCTTCAATTTCGACGTCCCGCACCATGCGGACGATTACGTCCATCGCATCGGCCGTACCGGCCGCGCCGGTCGTGCCGGCACCGCGATCTCCATCGTTTCCCCGCTCGATCACAAGTCGATCGCCGCGATCGAAAAGCTGATCGGACAAACTATCCCCCGCGTCGAAGGTCACGCCGAGAGTCCGGCGACGGACGGCCCGGCGGCATCGTCCGACGGCGAATCCGAACGGCCACGGCATCAGCGTGGACGCGAAGGCTCGCACGACGGAGCCAAGGAAGGGTCACGCGGAGGCCGCAAGCCGCGGCGCGAACGCGAGCCCCGCCGCTCCGGTGGCGGCCGCCATTCCGGCCCGAAGCCGCAGACACCGGCCGCGGCGTTCACCCCGCCGGCCGCACCTGCGCCTTCGCGCACGCCTTCGATCGGCCGTGCCGAGGCACCGCAGGCGCCGCGCGATGCCGCGTCCGAGCCCGCCGATCACTCGCATCTGCCGGCGTTCCTGCTGCGTCCCGTTCGTGCCCGGGTCTGAACTTCCGTTAAACGGCCGCAAGAACTCGTTTACCGGTCGTTCACTCTCCTCCCTTAACTTGGCGCTGATAATGACGAAATTATTGCTGGGTCAAGCAGGCAGTGCTGTCTGTTATTTTGGGGACGTGATCCGTGATCAAGGCGCTCGACGACCATGAACGCACGTTGGCCTTCGCTGAAGTCGCGTTGGGCCAGATCAAGTCCCTCCGGCAAACCGCCATCCCCCGCAATTACGAGATCTGGTACGTCTACGCGACCGGGTACAATTCGCCCCTCAACAAGATCATCAACGAGACGCTGGCGCGCAACGGCAAGCTGACCGAGTCCGATCTCGAGCAGATCTACGAGACCTATCTTTCGCAGATCAAGACCAGCGACCGCATCGACAAGGTTGGCGCGCGGGTGATCGGCGAAATCGACGACGTGATGGCGCTGATCACCGAAGCGCTGGGGGTGTCGGCGAGCTACGACGCCAGCCTGACCGGTGCCGCGCAAAAGCTCTCCGACGCCGAGACCCGCGATCAGGTCAAGGCGATCGTCGAGACGCTAGTGAAATCCACCCGCGAAATGCGCGATACCAACAAGGCGCTGGAAGACCGGCTGTCGCTGTCGAAGTCCGAGATCAGCGATCTGCAGCATAGCCTCGAGGCGATCCGGGCGGAAAGCCTGACCGATCCTCTGACCGGCCTCGGCAACCGCAAATATTTCGACCGCTCGATCGATGCCGCGGTCCAGAATGCGCTCGCCAATGGCGAACCGCTGTCGCTTCTGATGTTCGACATCGACCACTTCAAGTCGTTCAACGACTCCTACGGCCATCTCACCGGCGATCAGGTGCTGCGGCTGGTCGGCATGTCGCTGAAGCAGACCATCAAGGGCCAGGACATCACCGCCCGTTATGGCGGCGAGGAATTCGCGGTCGTGCTGCCCAACACCGCGCTGCGCCAGGCATTGACGGTCGCCGATCACATCCGCCGCGCCGTGATGGCGAAGGAATTGAAGAAGAAATCCACCGGCGAAATCCTGGGCCGCGTCACCATCTCGGTCGGCGTTTCCATGCTGAAGCCCGGCGACGACACCGACTCGCTGATCGAGCGCGCCGACGCCTGCCTCTACGCCGCCAAGCGCAACGGCCGCAATCGCGTCATATGCGAAGTCGATCCGGAATACGCCGCCGAGAGCCGCAGCCAGGTAGCGTGATATTCATACACGACGACCGCAGCAGATCCTCAGGATGAGGACCTCTTTCTGGGCGCGCTCTTTTTAGCTTTCTTCCTCGGCTTCTTCTTTGCGGTGGGCTTTTTCGCCGCGGCTTCTCTTGCAACTGCCTTCGTCCCCTTGCGTACCTTCGGCCGCTTGCGCAGCGCCGCGCGTTGTGCCGCCGCCAATGCCGCCCTCGCCCAGCCCGTCAGCTCTTCCGGATCGTCGAACAGCCGGGCCGGCAATTGCCAGTACGAGTTCACCGTGACGGTCTTGGCCCGCGTCTGGTATTGAAACGGCGTTGAACCTTCCGCCTCGAACTGGGGGATGTTTTGCTCATCGGCGCGGAAATACAGGCCGGCCCGCAGCGCCAGCGCGAAGTTGATGCCGTCGGCCGAAATGCCGAAGCCCGAAAACATCGGGCGGATCGTCACCGGGCCGAAATCCGAAAACAGGTCGATCAGGAAATCACGGTCCATGGGAAATGGCTCAACACGCGATAGCCGCACGGCTCATCGTCATCGTGATGATATCGCTTACGTCATTGCGAGCGAAGCGAAGCAATCCATGTATCAACAGAGCTGGATTGCTTCGTCGCTTGCGCTCCTCGCAATGACGCCGGAGCGCCTTGATGCCCCTCTAACCATCCACCTTCGCAGCCGTGAGCTGCACCGACTCGCCGCAGCCGCAGGCGCCGGTCTGGTTCGGGTTGTTGAAGATGAACTGCGACTGCATCTTGTCGGCCTTGTAGTCCATCTCGGTACCCAGCAGGAACAGCACCGCCTTGGGGTCGACCAGGATCTTCACGCCCTTGTCCTCGACGACTTCGTCGGTCGGGCGGATATCGTGGGCATATTCGACCGTATAGGATTGCCCGGCGCAGCCGCCATTCTTGATCCCGACGCGAAGGCCCACGATCTCGGAATCGGCGCGCGCCGTCAGTTCGGCAATGCGCTGCGCGGCGGCTTCCGTCAGTTTCATGACCTGCGGGCGCGGCCGCGGCTTCGGCTTGGATGCGGCTGTTTGGGAAGCGGTTGTCATATCAGTCATGTGGTCAATCCCAAGGGCAAATCAATGCCGGCTATTTCCCGTGAACAAGCAAAAACCGAACCACTAACACTCACCACATATTGAGGACGAGGCGAGCCTCATCGCTCATCCGGTCCGGCGTCCACGCCGGATCCCAGACCAGATTGACGTTTACCATGCCGACGCCGGGAACGCTGGCGACCGCGTTCTCCACCATGGTCGGCAACTCGCCGGCCGCCGGGCAATTCGGCGTCGTCAGCGTCATCACGACATCGACGCTGCGGTCGTCCTTGATGTCGACCTTGTAGATCAGCCCGAGCTCGTAGATGTCGGCCGGGATTTCCGGATCGAACACCGTCTTCAGCGCCGAGACGATTTCGCCGCCGAGCCGCTCGGTTTCCTCCGGCGGCAACGCCGATTGCGTCTCCATGTTGGCGACTTTGACTTCAAGATTCTTGGCTTCGGCCGTGTCGGTCATGAAAACAATTCCCGCGCCTTGATCAGCGCCTGTGCCAGATGGTCGACTTCTTCGCGCGTATTATACATGCCGAACGAAGCGCGGCACGTCGCCGTCACGTTGAACCGTTCTAAAAGCGGCATCGCGCAATGGGTGCCGGCCCGCACCGCGATCCCCTGGCGGTCGATCACGGTCGCGACGTCGTGGGGATGGGCGCCCTTCATTTCGAAGGAGATCACCGGTCCCTTGCCGCGCGCGGTGCCGATCAGCCGTAGCGAATTGATTTCCCGCAGGCGCGCTTGAGCATAGGTCAAGAGATCGTGCTCATGGGCGGCGATGCGCTCCTTGCCGATCGAATTGACGTAATCGATCGCAGCTCCGAGCCCGATCGCCTCGACGATCGCCGGCGTTCCCGCCTCGAATTTGTGCGGCGGATCGCCATAGGTGACCCAGTCGCGGGCGACTTCGCGGATCATTTCGCCGCCGCCATTGTAGGGCCGCATCGCCACCAGGTGCTCGTGCTTGGCGTAGAGCACGCCGATGCCGGTCGGCCCGTACAGCTTGTGGCCGGTGAAGACGTAAAAATCGGCGTCGATATCCTGCACGTCGATCGCGAGGTGCACGGCGGCCTGGCTGCCGTCGACCAGCACCGGGATGCCGCGGGCATGGGCGATCTTCACCACGTCCTTGACCGGCACGAAGGTGCCGAGCGCGTTCGACATCTGCGTGATCGCGACCAGTCTGGTGCGCGGTGTCAGCGCCTTCTCGAATTCCTCGATCAGGAAATTGCCTTCGTCATCGACGTCGACCCATTTGATGACCGCGCCGTGACGCTCCCTGAGAAAATGCCAGGGCACGATGTTGGAATGGTGCTCCATGATCGAGAGCACGATTTCGTCGCCGGCCTTGATATTGGGCTCGCCCCAGGACGACGCCACGAGGTTGATCGCTTCGGTGGCGTTACGGGTGAAGATGATCTCCTCGGTGCGCGCGGCGTTGAGGAATTTCGCTACCTTGGCGCGGCCGCCCTCATAGGCCTCGGTCGCCGCATTGGCGAGGTAATGCAGGCCGCGATGCACATTGGCGTATTCGGACTTGTAAGCCTCCGTCATGCGGTCCAGCACCGCATTCGGCTTCTGCGCGGACGCGGCGTTGTCGAGATAGACAAGCGGCTTGCCATAAACCTTGAGCGACAGCGCGGGAAAATCCTCCCGCACCCGCGCCACGTCATAGGAACCGTTCAGGACTGCCGGATGCATGCTCATCCCCGTGCCGCCAGCCAGCGCTGCGCCGCCGAGATCGCAAGCTCACGCAGGGCGTCGCTGGCGATGGACTCAATGGCCTCGCCGACGAAGGCCTGGATCAGCAGCGCCTGCGCTTCCTTCTCGGGAAGCCCGCGCGCCTGCAAATAGAACAGCAGGCTCTCGTCGAGCGCGCCGGTGGTCGCGCCATGGCCGCAGGTCACGTCGTCGGCAAAAATCTCCAGTTCCGGCTTGTTGTCGGCTTCCGCCTCGTCCGACAGCAGCAGCGCCCGCGTCATCATCTTGGCGTCGGTCTTCTGCGCGTCCGGACGGACGATGATGCGGCCCTGGAACACCGAATGGCCGCGATCGTCGACCACAGCACGGAAGATTTCGCGGCTCCCGCAGTTCGGCACCGCGTGATCAAGAAACAGTGTGCTATCGGCATGCTGACGGCCGTTGAGCAGGTTGACGCCGTTGGTCTCGACCCGCGAGCCCTCGCCGGCAAACGCAATCACCGCCTGATACCGGCTGACATTCGATCCGCTGGTGAGCCCGAACGTGTTGAAATGGGCTCTTGCGCCCAGCGTCACCGAAGCGGAGGAAATATTGAAAGCCTCGCGACTGTCTTCGATCAGACGCACGTGATCCAGCCGCGCCTTGTCGCCGATCGAAACGATGAGGGAGTCGTGGACCTGATAGGCTTTCGCGCCATCGGCGGCGATGTAACTTTCCACCAGCGTGGCGCTGGCGGCATTGCCGAGCCTCAGCAGGGAGCGCGTGAACATCGCCGAAGGCACCCCGCCACTGGCGATATGGACGACATGCAAAGGCTGCGTTAGCGCGGCACCATCGGCGACCTCGATCACGAGGCCGTCCGTCATCATGGCGCTGTTCAGCGCAACCATGGTGTCAGGATTTTCCGGCCCGAGCAGTTGCGCCTGAACCTTGGCATCGCCGGCCTCGAGCACCTCACGCAGCGTGCGGATGCCAAGCCCCTTTTCGAGGTTGCCGGTTTCGGACAGGCTCGGCGCGAACACCCCGTCCACCAGCACCAGCCGCCGCGCGCCTTCGATCGCGTGCAGCTTCAAGGCCGCAGCTGCGCGCTTGAGCGCCGCGGCGTCGGGCGCGGCGGCAAGCGGCAGCACTTCGCGCATCAAGACGCGCAGATCGGTGTATTTCCAGTCCTCGATCCGGCGGTGCGGCAGGCCGGCGCGTTCGTAAGCCTCGAACGCCTGCTGGCGCGCTTCCGCAATCTTGCCCGCACCGGGCAGGCGGTCGCGCGCGACGGCAAACGCGTCGCTCAGTGCGCGTCCGGTCTCGGTCTTTGCCAGTGCAACATTCATCACAAAATCCGTTTGCGCATCAGGCTGCGTCTTCGAACTGGGCGTAGCCGGAAGCCTCGAGCTCCAGCGCCAGTTGCTTGTCGCCGCTCTTCACCACGCGGCCTTTCGACATCACGTGCACGAAGTCCGGCACGATGTAGTTCAACAGCCGCTGATAATGCGTGATCACCACCATGGCGCGGTCCGCCGAGCGCAGTGCATTGACGCCATCGGCGGCAACCCGCAGCGCGTCGATGTCGAGGCCGGAATCCATCTCGTCGAGGATGCACAGGCTCGGCTCGAACAGCGCCATCTGCAGCACTTCGTTGCGCTTCTTCTCGCCGCCGGAGAAGCCGACATTGACGCCACGGCGCAGCATTTCCTGCGGAATATTGAGCTTGGCGGCGACTTCGCGCACCTTCTTCAAAAAGTCCGGGGTGGAATACTCGCCCTCACCGCGCGCCTTGCGCTGCGCGTTCAGCGCGGTGCGCAGGAAGTTCATGGTGGCGACGCCGGGAATCTCGACCGGATACTGGAACGCCAGGAACACGCCCTTGGCGGCGCGCTGGTCGGGCGACATCTCCAGCAGGTCCTCGCCGTTGAAAAGGATCTCGCCGCCGGTGACTTCATAACCCGGCTTGCCCGCGATGACGTGGCTCAGCGTCGACTTGCCGGAGCCGTTCGGCCCCATGATGGCGTGCACCTCACCCTTGTTCACGGTGAGCGACAGGCCGTGGAGAATCTCTCGCTCCTCGACACGGACCTGCAGGTTTTTGACTTCAAGTAATGCAGTCATTCTTTTTTCCAACAACCTCAGTAACAGGCCTTTTCAGCCCCACGCGCCGTCCGTTTTCCAAGCGCAGACGATAAGAAAGACGATTGTCGAGACGGCTACGACGATCATCGGAGGCGGAAAGATCGATGAGGTCTTCTCCCGCCGTATCATCAACACAACGCAGATAAAAACCACCGAGGCAAATACGGCAACGAGTGTGTATCCTTCCCAAGTGGTCGGTGTCGCGCCGTATCCCTTCAGTTTTGGCATGAACCAGAATTGATTCATGACGAATTACCCAACGCTGCCTTCCAGCGAGATCGAGATCAGCTTCTGCGCTTCCACCGCGAATTCCATCGGCAGCTGCTGCAGCACGTCCTTGACAAAACCGTTGACCACGAGGCCGACGGCTTCTTCCTGGGAGAGCCCGCGTTGCACGCAATAGAACAGCACGTCCTCGGAAATCTTCGACGTCGTCGCTTCATGCTCAAACAGCGCGGAAGAGTTCTTCGCCTCGATATAAGGCACGGTATGCGCGCCGCATTTGTCGCCGATCAGCAGCGAGTCGCAGGCGGTGAAGTTGCGGGCGCCGGTGGCCTTGCGATGCGCGGTGACGAGGCCGCGATAGGTGTTCTGCGACACGCCGGCGGCGATGCCCTTGGAGATGATCCGGCTCGTCGTGTTCTTGCCGAGATGGATCATCTTGGTGCCGCTGTCGACCTGCTGGTGGCCGTTCGAGATCGCGATCGAATAGAATTCGCCGCGCGAATTGTCGCCGCGCAGGATGCAGCTCGGATATTTCCAGGTGATCGCCGATCCCGTCTCGACCTGGGTCCACGAGATCTTCGAATTGTTGCCGCGGCAGTCGCCCCGCTTGGTGACGAAATTGTAGATGCCGCCGACGCCCTCGGAGTTGCCGGGGTACCAGTTCTGCACCGTCGAATACTTGATCTCGGCATCGTCCAGCGTCACCAGTTCGACTACGGCGGCGTGCAACTGGTTCTCGTCGCGCTGCGGCGCGGTGCAGCCTTCGAGGTAGCTGACATAGGCGCCCTTGTCGGCGATGATCAGGGTGCGCTCGAACTGCCCGGTGTTGCGCTCGTTGATGCGGAAATAGGTCGACAATTCCATCGGGCAGCGGACGCCCGGCGGCACGTAGACGAACGAGCCGTCGGAGAACACGGCCGAGTTCAAGGTGGCGAAATAATTGTCCGAGGTCGGCACCACCGTGCCGAGATACTTCTTAACGAGATCGGGATGCTCGCGGATCGCTTCCGAGATCGGCATGAAGATCACGCCGGCCTGCTTCAGTTCCTTCTGGAAGGTGGTCGCGACCGACACCGAATCGAACACCGCATCGACGGCGATGCGACGTTCGCCTTCCAGACGCACCACGCCTTCGAGAACCTCGACCTCACGCAGGGGAATGCCTAGCTTCTCGTAGGTTTTCAGGATTTCCGGATCGATCTCGT
>JBGPSI010000024.1:0-35847 GCA_041490045.1 Bradyrhizobium sp. | reverse complement strand
TTGGGGAATTATAGAGGTTTGCGCTGGCGCGACATGACGCGCGCCGGACCAATCGAGATCCGATCCCCACATGGCTGATTTCCACGGCGTCTTCCCCTATCTGGTCTCGCCCGTCGATGCATCAGGCAACATTCGCACCGAGGTGCTGGCGCGCCTCTGCGACGATCTCATCAATTCGGGTGTGCATGGGCTGACGCCGCTCGGATCGACCGGCGAGTTCGCCTATCTCGACAATGCGCGGCGTGCGGCCGTGGTGCAGACCACGATCGAGGCGGCGAAGGGCCGCGTGCCCGTGGTGGCCGGCGTCGCCTCGACTTCGACCGCGGATGCGGTGGCGCAGGCAAAAGCCTATCAAAAGCTCGGCGCCGACGGCATCCTCGCCATCCTCGAAGCGTATTTCCCGCTGCAGGACGCGCAGGTCGAATCCTACTTCCGTGCGATCGCGGATGCGGTCGATATTCCCGTGGTGATCTACACCAATCCGAATTTCCAGCGCTCGGATCTGACGCTCGACGTCATTGCTCGGCTCGCGACCCATCCGCGCATCGGCTACATCAAGGACGCTTCCACCAACACCGGGCGGCTGCTCTCGATCATGAATCGCTGCGGCGACGGCATCAAGGTGTTTGCGGCGTCGGCGCATATTCCGGCCGCCGTAATGCTGATCGGCGGCGTCGGCTGGATGGCGGGACCGGCGTGCCTGATTCCGCGGCAGAGCGTCGAGCTCTACAATCTTTGTCAGGCGGCGTGCTGGGACGACGCGCTCGTCCTGCAGCGGCGGCTGTGGCGGATGAACGAAGCGTTCGCGCGCTACAACCTCGCCGCCTGCATCAAGGCGGGGCTTGCGATCCAGGGCTACGACGTCGGCGATCCCATCGCGCCGCAGCCGGCGCTGACGGCCGAGGCGCGCGAGGCGGTCGCGGCGGTGCTGCGGGATCTCGGGTAGCGACCGTCGTCATTCCCAGGCCGGGCGAAGCGAAGCCTCGCGCCCGGAATCCATAACGACCTCGGAAGCACGGATTCCGGGGCTCGCGCCACGCGCGCCCCGGTTGGTTGTAACGCGCCCAAAATCCGCTAAAACCCGCTCCAAGCCAGTCGAACAAGAGACTCGAAGGACAAACTGATGAATATTCTTCCCGGCAATATGCGTTTCGGTGCGGGCCAGCCTGTCAAGCGTCTTGAGGACCAGCGACTTCTCACCGGGAAGGGGCAGTTTATCGACGACAAGCCCGAAGAGGGCGCGCTGTGGCTACATGTGCTGCGCTCGCCGCATGCCCACGCCAGGATCGTATCGATCGATATCAAGGCCGCGAAGGACATTCCCGGCGTCGAAGCGATCTACACCGGCGCTGACCTCGTTGTCGATGATATCGGCACCATCCCGACGCTGTCGGTGTTCATGCGCCCCGACGGCAAGCCGATGACGGTGCCGCCGCGCCGGCTGCTCGCCCATGAGATCGTGCGCTTTGCCGGCGAGCCGGTCGCCGCCGTGGTGGCGACCTCGCGCATCGCGGCGCAGACCGCTGCCGAGGCGGTCGCGGTCGACTACAAGGTGCTGCCGTCGGTGGTCGATCCCGTGGAAGCGATCAAGCCCGGCGCGCCCGTGGTTTGGCCGGAGGCGCCCGACAACATCGTTGCGGTCATGAGCTACGGCGACGCCGCCAAGGTCGAAGAGGCATTCGCGAATGCCGCGCACAAAGTGTCGCTCGACCTGGTCAGCCAGCGGCTGGTACCCTCCGCCATGGAGCCGCGCTCCACCATCGCCGAGGTCGAGAAGAAGACCGGGCGGCTGATCCTGCATGTGCAATCGCAGACGCCGGGCTCGACCCGCGACGTGCTGGCGGAAGCCGTGCTGAAGCGGCCGAAAGAAAGCGTGCGCGTGCTGGTCGGCGATATCGGCGGCGGCTTCGGGCAGAAGACCAACCTTTATCCGGAAGACGGCATCGTGGCCTATGCCGCCACCAAGCTGAACCGCAAGGTGCGCTGGCGCGGCGATCGCACCGACGAATTTGTCGGCGGCACCCATGGCCGTGACCTCACCTCGACCGGCGAGTTCGCGCTCGACGCCAGGGGCCGCGTGCTCGCCTATCGGGTGCGTTCGATCGGCGGCACCGGCGCCTATTCGACCGGCGCAGGCAATATCATCCCGCTGGTGCTCGGCCCCTTCGTGCAGTCGGGCGTCTACGATCTGCCGCTGGTGCATTACGAGGTCAAATCGGTCATGACCAACACCGCGCCGGTCGGCGCCTATCGCGGCGCGGGGCGCCCCGAAGGCGTGTTCATCGTCGAGCGGCTGATGGATGCGGCCGCCCGGCAGATCGGGATCGATCCGCGTACCATCCGCAAGGTCAATTACATCAAGCCGGCGCAGCTGCCCTACACCAATGCCGTCGGCCAGGTCTACGATTCCGGGGCGTTCGCGCACATGCTGGAGCGCGCCTCCGATCTCGCCGACTGGAACGGTTTTAGCGCGCGCAAGAAGGCGGCGAAGAAGAAAGGCCTGCTCTACGGCCGCGGCCTGACCAGCTACATCGAATGGACCGGCGGGCGCGCGCACACCGAAAAGGTCAGCCTGCACGCGACCGCAGAAGGCCGCGTCATCCTGCATTCCGGGACCATGGCGATGGGACAGGGGCTGCAGACCACCTACACCCAGATGGCGTCGGAAGCGTTCGGCATTCCCATGGACAGGATCGACATCGTGCAGGGCGACACGGATCTTGCCATTGGCTTCGGCAGCGTCGGCTCGCGTTCGCTGTTCGTCGGCGGCACGGCGCTGGCGGTCTCCGCCAACGACCTGATCGCGAAGGCGCGCGAGAAGGCTGCGAACGCGCTGGAGGCCTCCGTCGAGGACATCGAATACCGCGACGGCACACTGACGGTGGTCGGCACCGACAAGCGGATCGGCCTGTTCGAGATCGCGAAAAAGGAAGACGGCGCGCGGCTTTCGGTCGACAGCACCGGCGAAGTCGACGGGCCGAGCTGGCCGAACGGCAGCCATATCTGCGAGGTCGAGATCGATCCCGAGACCGGCGTCACCCGTGTGGTGCGCTACACCACGGTCGACGACGTCGGCATCGCCGTCAATCCAATGCTGGTGACGGGGCAGGTGCACGGCGGCGTCGCGCAGGGCATCGGCCAGGCGCTGTATGAGGGCGTGGCCTACGACGCCGAAGGGCAGCTGTTGACCGCGAGTTATCAGGATTACTGCGTGCCGCGCGCCGACGATATCCCGCCGATCGCGGTCACGCTTGACGAGAGCGCGCCATGCAAGACCAATCCGCTCGGAGCAAAAGGCTGCGGCGAATCCGGTGCGATCGGCGGCCCGCCCTGCATCGCCAACGGCGTGATGGACGCGCTTGCCGAACTCGGCATCAAGAACCTGCCGACGCCGCTGACGCCGATGAAGGTCTGGCAGGCGATCCGGGACGCCAAAGCGGGGGCGTAAGCTCACTCTCTCAATACGTCATTCCGGGATGCGCCGCCCGAACTCGGGTTTACCCGAGTTCGGCCAACAAAATCCACCAAGTCGGCAACAGCCGACTTGGATGGCACAGGCCCGGAATCCATAACCACGATCGGGAGCATGGATTCCGGGCTCGCGCTTCGCGCGCCCCGGAATGACGGTGGGAGGAAGGCGCGCTAAAGCCCCAGCACCATCTTCGCGACGATGTCACGCTGGATCTCCGATGAGCCGCCGAAAATGGTGTAGGCGCGGCCGTTGAGATATTCCGGCACGATCGGCAGCATCGCCTCCGGGACCGGCGGCTCCCGGTTGAGCCTGTAGAACGGCCGCATCGGCTCGACGGCGAGGCCGTCATTGCCGATCACCTCGACGCCGAGCCGTGTCACCGCCTGGCGAATTTCGCTGACCCGCAGTTTTAGCAATGACGACACCGCGCCCGGGTTCTGCCCGGTCTGTAGCGCCGACAGCACCCGCAGCTCGGTCATTTCCAGCGTGTCGATATCGACCTCGATCTCCGACATCCGCAAGCTGATATCGGGATCGTCGATGGCGCGGCCGGTCGCGTCGGATTCCGCCAGATCCGAAATAGTTCTGAGGGCCTCGCGCAATTTGGCCGAGGCGATGCCGGAGCCGCGCTCGAACTCCAGGAGATATTTGCCGTAGGTCCAGCCCTTGCCTTCTTCGCCGACGCGGTTGGCGACGGGCACGCGGACATCGTCGAAGAACACCTGGTTGACCTCGTGGTCGCCGCCGATGGTCAGGATCGGACGGGTGGTGATCCCCTTGCTCTTCATGTCGATCAGAATGAAGCTGATACCGTCCTGCTGGCGCGGCGTGTCGCTGGTTCGGACCAGCGCGAACATGCGGTTGGCGTGGTGCGCATGCGTGGTCCAGATCTTGGTGCCGTTGACGATGTAATGGTCGCCGTCGCGCACCGCGCGGGTCTTCAGCGAGGCGAGGTCGGAGCCGGAGCCGGGCTCGGAATAACCCTGGCACCAATAGTCCTCTCCGGAGAGTATCCGCGGCAGATAGAAATTCTTCTGCTCCGGCGTGCCGAAGCCGATGATGACGGGGCCGACCATCTTCACGCCCATGATGTTGACATTGGGCACGCCGCAGCGGGCGCACTCGGCCTCGAAGATCCAGCGCTGCGCCGCCGTCCAGTCCGGCCCGCCATACTCCACCGGCCAGCCCGGCGCGCCCCAGCCTTTCTTGTGCAGCGCTCGCTGCCAGGCCATGCCGATGTCGGGATCGGAGAACACCGACGGCGTCAGCGCGGTCGCACGCTTCATTTCCGGCGTCAGGTTTTGCGCGATGAAGTCGCGGACTTCCTGTTCGAAGGCGCGTTCCTCGGCACTGAAGGTGAGATCCATGGGTTGGCGCTCCGATTGTTAAGCTACCCGTCCGCCGAGCACGGCGTGGCGGCGATAGTGATGCGCGCTGCCGCCGAACAGCGTATCGAAGGCGAGCAGGCGCTTGAAGTAGGAGCCGATGTCGAGCTCCTCGGTGACGCCCATGGCGCCATGCAGCTGCACCGCCTGTTCGGCGACGAAGCGTGCGCATTTGCCGATTTTTGCTTTGGCGCCCGATGCGGCGCGGCTGCGCGACAGCGGCTCGGCGTCGGCCAACAGCGCGGCGCGCAGCGCAATCGACCGCGCCTCGTTGCATTGCATGGCCATGTCGGCGAGCCGGTGGCGGATCACCTGGTTGGCGGACAGCGGCCGGCCGAATTGCTGGCGCACCTTGGTGTATTCCAGCGTCTTGTCGAGCAGGGTTTGCATGATCCCGACGGCCTCGGAACCGAGCGCGGCGAGCGCGCGGTCGACCACGCCCTCGATCTTCGGCAGGCAATCGCTGCCATCGCCGAGCAAAGCGTCGGCGGGGAGGCGAACATTGGCGAGGTCGAGGTTGCAGGCGCGGCCGCCGCCGAGCCGTGGAAAATCCTTCAACGTGATTCCTGCGGTGCCTGACGGCACCACGAACAGGCACAGATTGCCGGCCGCGCCGTTATCGCCGGCGATGCGGGCGGAGACGATGATCTCCTTCGCGGCATTGCCGTCGAGCACCGCGGTCTTGTGGCCGTCGAGCCGCCAACCGTCCGGTGATTTTCTCGCCGTGGTCTCGACATGCGCGAGATCGAAACGCGCAGCGCGCTCGGAATGCGCGAAGGCGAGCAGCAGCGAACCGTCAGCTACTGCGGGAAGGATCGCCTGCCGCTGCGCTTCGCTGCCGCATTCGGCGATCAGGCCGGCGCCGATCACGACGGTGGCAAGATAAGGCTCGGCGACCAGACCGCGGCCGAAAGCTTCCATCAGAATGCCGGTCTCGATCGCGCCGGCGCCGAGCCCGCCATGGGCTTCGCCGATCGGCAGCGCGAGCCAGCCGAGATCGGCAAATTGTTTCCAGATCTGCGGGCTGAAGCCGTGCGGATCGCCGGCGGTGCGGCGGCGATGGTCGGCGTCATAGGTCTCGTTGATGAAGCGGTCGACGCTCTCGCGCAGCAAGCGCTGCTCGTCGCTGAGATTGAGGTCCATGTTCCCTACTTTACGACGGCGGTTTTCTTGACGGAGGGATGCAGGCCCGCGGGATCGACCACCATGCCGAACTCCTGCAGATTGTGCGCATGGCAGAGCTGGTGCAGCGCGAACGCCTGGTCGATCGCCGCAGGCTGGCCCATGACATCGACCGAGCGGTTGACGGCCTCCTTTGTCAGCTTCAGCGCGAAGGAAGGTTTTGCGGCGATCCGCTGCGCCAGCGCCATCACGAAGGAGGAGAGCTCGGGCCGCGGCACGACGTGGTTGACCATGCCGAGCCGGTGCGCCTCTTCCGCGCTCCAGCTGTCGGCGGTGAACAGGAATTCCTTGGCCTTGCGCGCACCCAGCTCCCAGGGGTGAACGAACCATTCGACGCCGCAGACGCCCATGGTGACGACGGGATCGCAGAATTCGGCGTCGTGGCTCGCAACGATCAGGTCGCAGGCCCAGGCCAGCATCAGGCCGCCGGCGATGCATTTGCCGTGGACCTCCGCAATCGTCGGCTTGGCCAGATTGCGCCAGCGCCGGGTGATCTGAAGATAAATCTCCTGCTCGCGCGCGAAGCGGCCATGGGCGTTGGGTTCGGCAAACCCGCCCCAGTTTCCGACCGGCGGAAAATCCACGCCCGCGGCGTTCTTGCCCGTTGGCCGCAGATCGTGGCCGGCCGAGAAATGCGGGCCGTGGCCGGCGAGGATGATGACCTTGACCGCATCGTCCTGCACCGCGGAATCGAAGGCGGCGTTGAGGTCGTAGGTCATCTGCAGGTTTTGCGCGTTGCGCGCCTCGGGCCGGTTCATCACGATCCGCACGATGCGCGGCTCCGGCCGTTCGACGACGATGGTCTCGTAGGCGGTTTCGGGTAAGGTCATTGGGCGGCGTTTCCTCGTTTTTCGCCATGTTGACTATTTCGGCGAATGATAGGCAAGGGCCATCCGCCGCAAAATTGTCGCGGGACGCGGCCTTTCGCCTGCATACCTGGCGGGATCGTTCTGATAGGTTGCGGAAAATTTGAAACCGGGAGATTTCGATGCGCAGATTTTGGACCGCGCTGGCGGCGCTGGCGACGCTGAGCCTGACCAATTGCGGCTATAACGCGATCCAGACCAATGACGAGCAGGTCAAGTCGGCCTGGTCCGAGGTCCTGAACCAGTACCAGCGCCGCGCCGATCTGGTACCCAATCTCGTCAATTCGGTGAAGGGCTTCGCGCAGCAGGAAAAGGACGTGCTGCTCGGGGTGACCAACGCCCGCGCCAAGGTCGGCAGCATCCAGGCAACCCCGGAACTCATCAACGATCCCGGCGCGTTCGCGAAATTCCAGGCTGCCCAGGGCGAATTGACCAGCGCGCTGTCAAAGCTGCTGGTGGTGACCGAGAACTATCCGCAGCTCAAGTCGGATGCGCTGTTTCATGACCTGATGGCGCAGCTCGAAGGCACCGAAAACCGCATCACGGTGGCGCGCAATCGCTACATCAAGGCGGTGCAGGATTATAACGTCGGCATCCGTACCTTCCCGAACAACCTGACCGCGATGGCGTTCGGCTACAAGGAAAAGGCCAACTTCACGGTCGACAACGAAAAGGAAATCTCCACTGCGCCGAAGGTGGATTTTAACCCGACGCCGGCCCCCACAAAGTAGTTCGGCAACCGGAATCGACCACCGCAATGAACGCTGCAAGAGCTTCCCTGCTTGCGCTGCTCCTGTGCTGGGCCGTGGCGGCCTTCGCCGACGTCGCGGTGCCGCCCTCGTCGGGGCGGGTGGTCGATCAGACCGGAACGCTGTCCTCGGGCGACATCGCTTCGCTGACGCAGACGCTGAGAGCGCTGGAGCTGAGAAAAGGCAGCCAGGTCGCGGTGCTGATCGTGCCGACGACGCAGCCCGAGACCATCGAGCAATATTCGATCCGGGTCGCCGAAGCCTGGAAGATCGGGCGCAAGAAGATCGACGACGGCGCGCTGTTGGTGGTCGCCAAGAACGACCGCAAGCTTCGCATCGAGGTCGGCTACGGTCTCGAAGGCGCGCTGAACGACGTCACTGCCAAGCGCATCATCGATGAAATCATCACGCCGAAATTCAGGAGCGGCGATTTCGTCGGCGGCATTTCCGAAGGCGTCGATCGGATCATCGGCGTCATCGACGGCGAGCCGTTGCCGGCGCCTGCGCCGGCGGCGCCGAGGCATGTCGAACCCGATTCTGCGCTTTACCAGTTCCTCAATCCTCTGAATCCATTCACCATCATCTTCATCCTGTTGCTCGGTGGAGTGTTTCGCCGATTGTTCGGCCGTTTGTTCGGCTCGCTGGCGAGCGGCGGGCTGATCGGGGTTCTAGTGTGGTTCGTTTTCGGATCGCTGATCGTCTCGGCGCTTGCCGGCATCGTCGCGTCGGTCTTCACGATGTTCAGCGACGCCATCACGGCGCCGTCGCCGGCTGGTCACGGCAGGGGCGGCAGTTGGAGCGGCGGCGGCGGGAGCTCGTGGTCCGGCGGCGGCAGCAGTTCGAGCGACAGCGGCGGGTTCAGCGGCGGCGGCGGCAGTTTTGGCGGCGGCGGCGCGTCGGGAAGCTGGTAGGAACCGGTCACATGGGCATCAGGCGCATCGGCAAGCATCTTCTCGAGCACAATTGGCGGGTGCGGCGGATTTTTCCGCCGGAAGTGCTGACGACGATCGAGCGGACGATCAAGGCGGGCGAGGCAACGCATTCCGGCCAGGTCCGCTTCGTGGTCGAAGGCGCACTCGACGGCAAACCGCTGTTCCGCGATCAGCCGGCGCGGGAGCGTGCGCTGGACATTTTCTCCCAACTGCGGATCTGGGACACCGCGCACAACAATGGCGTGCTGATCTATCTGCTGCTGGCCGACCGTGACGTCGAGATCATCGCCGATCGCGGCATCGACGCCAGGGTTGGCCGTGCGGGGTGGGAAAAGATCTGCAAGGCGATGGAGGCTGATTTCAAGGCGGGTAATTTCGCCGGCGGTGTCGTCAGGGGTATCGAGGCGGTCTCCAGCCAACTGGCGGCGCATTTCCCGAAGCACGGTGATGGCAGGAACGAACTGCCTGATGCGCCGGTGGTGATATAGCCACCGTCATTCCGGGGCGACGAAGTCGCGAACCCGGAATCTCGAGATTCCGGGTTCGATGCGGAGCCTGTCATCGGGCCGCGCTTTGCGCGGACCCGTTGGCATCGCCCCGGAATGACGATGGTGGCTTCGTCGCCTACGCCTTCACCGAAGGCCTTTGCCCGACGCGGGCGAACCACGCCGCAATGTTGCTGTTCGCCGGATCGAGCGGCTGGCCGACCTGATTGCCGAAATCGATCCAGCCATAGAGCAGGATATCGGCCAGCGTGAAGCGCTCGCCGCACAGATACTCCTTACCCTCCATCTGGCCGTTGAGCCATTTCAGCCGGTTGGCCGCAATCATCTTCAGGCCGGGAGAGGCCTCGGGCGCGCAGGGAATCCGCTTTTCGAAGAACTTCAGCGCCTCGCCGAAGCGGTAGCCGTTGGCGAGCGGCTCGGCGATGTTGAGATCGACGCGCCTCGTCCACATCCGGCATTCGGCGCGCTCTTCCGGCGTCGAACCGATCATCGCGGGCTTCGGATTTTTCTCTTCGAGATATTCACAGATTGCGGTGATTTCCGACAAATAGCTGCCGTCATCGAGTTCGAGCGTCGGCATCTGGCCATGCGGGTTGCGCTTGAGATGCTCGGCCTGCCGGTTTTCTCCGGCGCGAAGGTCGACCGGCTGCCTGGGCATTTCGATGCCCTTCTCCGCCATGAACATGCGGACGATGCGCGGGTTCGGCCCGATCGAGTCGTAGAGCTTCATTGGTTCGTTTCTCCCCATTTTTTGTTGCAGCAGGCTTGTTGGCTGCTTTTGAGCAGACCGTCAGGCCCTTTGTCAAACGGAAGGAGGGTGCCATAGCGTTTTCGAGCGAAGTGGGTACCGGTTCGCGTGAAGAAAACGCGTCAAAAAAATCAGGCGTCGTCGAGCTTGTTGAGATCGCGCACCGACTGCATGATCGGCTCGAAATTCGACCGCGCATCCAGCGCGTCGAACAGTTGTGCCGTGTCGGACAACAGCCCGTGCGAACGCTGCAGCGCGATCCGGACATCGTCCTGCGGCGTGTCGGATAACCGGCCGTGTCCTGACAGCAGGATTTTCGAGTTGAGGCCCTTCAGCCGCTCCAGCGACTGGATGTAGTCGGCGATGCTGCCCGATCCGAACACCCCGCCCATCACGCCGCCGGGCATCAGGGTGTCGGCGGCGAACAGCAGTCCCTTGTCCTGGTCGAACAGGCTGATGCAGGCCGAGGTGTGACCCGGCGTGTACATCACGTCGAGGCGGAAATTGCCGAGGTCGAGCAGGTTTCCCTCCTCCAGCCAGATATCGATGTTGATCGGCACTTCCGGCTCGTTGAACATCTTGCGCAGCATCGAGAAATCGTCGCGCAGCATGATCTTGTTGGCGGCCAGCCGATGCGCGGCGATGATGGTGCGTCCGTGAAAATGATAGGCGGCGCCGATGTGATCGAGATGCTCGTGGCTGAGCACCACCATGTCGATTTTTTCCTGCGGACAGTCGAGATAATGCAGGCATTCCAGCAGCGCCGGATAATTCGAGGACAGCCCGACGTCGATCATGATGGTCCGCGACTTGCCGCGCACCAGATAGGCGTTGGCGGCGCGGTTCTTGAAACGGATCTGGTAGACGTCCTCGGCCGCCTGGATCAGCGAGCAGACGTCGTTGTTCAGAAGGATCGGAAACGGGCTCGGCTTGCGGTCGCTCATGGGTTGGCCGCCCTGAAGGTGACGGCGTTGGACGCGCGCAACCGCTTGCTGAGCGCATCCATGATCATCAGTGCAAACGCCGGCTGCTGGCTGACCAGATAGACGAAGCGGGCATGATTGATCCGCATCACGCGCGTGCCCGGCGCTGCCGCGATCGCGGTTGCCGAACGGGACGAGCCGTCGATCACGGCCATCTCGCCGAAGAACTCGCCCTTGCCGAGGGTGACGATCACGGTCTTGCTGGCGCCGTTGACCTTGGCGATCTCGACCTGGCCATCGAGCACCACGAACAGCTCGCGCCCGGCGGAGCCTTCCTCGAAAATGACGTCGTCGACATCGAATTCATTGATGCATTTCTCGATCGCCATGGACACCCCCGCCTTCTGGCCGGTCCTCGCTGCATGTTAGTCGCGAAATCCGGCGGCGCAAACGAGCATTGGTGCTCCCGAAGCGCTATACCGCAGGGCAACATGGAACGGTGTCGGGGCCGCCGCCTGCCGGTTTGGGCGAAACCGCCCCGAGGACTTCCTAAAATTTCGGTAAGCTGGTGGCCGGTAACGATTTGGCAAGCAATGAAAGTTACCAAATGGTCAATCTTTACTGGAGATTTGACCGTGAGCGAACAAAACGCCGAGCTGACCAGCGTTGAATCCGGTTCCCTCAATGCCGGGCCGGTTGTTCCCCATTCGCCGGAAGCCTCGATCCAGCCGGTGGTGGCGGCTCCCGATCTGGTGCCGGGGCAGGGTGCCGAGGCGGACGCGCCCAAGGCTGATACGACCGCTGAGATGACCAAGTTCGAGGCTGCCAAGGCTGAAACTCCCAAGGCTGAAACTCCCAAGGCTGAAACTCCCAAGACAGAGGCGCCCCGCTTTCCCGGCAAGGTCATGATCATGTCGGCCGGCGGGCGCAACTGGGGCGATGACAGCGCTGCGCCCGAGACGGCATCCGGACCCAGCCAGGAAACGCCCGGCAAGCGCCGGCTCGCAGTGGCGGCCATGTTGGCGCTGGCCGTCGTGGCGGGCGCGTTTGGCGGCGCGCTGGCGACCTCGAGCCTGTCGCATTTCGTCGGCGGCGACGTCGCGGGCGCCCACAGCCACGCGCTCGAGGCCTCCATCGCACGGATCGACGCCGACATCCAGGCGCTGAAGGCCGGCGTCGAACACAGCTCCAAGCTCGCGGTGGGCCAGTACAACAAGACTACCGAGCGCCTCGACAAGGTCGAGAAGGCGCAAGCCGAGCCTGCCGCCAAATTGGCAAAACTCAGCGAGACCATCGACAAGCTGCGCGCCACGCCGCCGGCCGCTGCCGGGGTACCCGTCGCTGCAGCACCCGCTGCGGCAAAGGAGGTCACCGGGTCGATTGCGCCTCCGGCGACGGCCGCCGTTCCGCTGCCCGCGCCCAAGCCCGAGGTGGCGAGACTGCCGACGGTGGAAGGCTGGGTGCTGCGCGACGTCGCCAATGGCGGCGCGCTGATCGAAGGCCGGCGCGGAATATTCGAGGTCTATGCCGGCGATCCCGTGCCCGGTCTCGGCCGCATCGACGCCATCCGTCGCCAGGACGGTCGCTGGGTGGTCGTGACCAGCAAGGGCCTGATCGTGGCGCGCTGAAATCCTGCGCTTCACCGCGACGTGATGCGATTGCCCGCTGTCTGCGGCCTCTCCCGAGACACTGTGTCCGTATTTCGGCTAGTTTTCCTGAAATAGAAACACCGCCCGCACGAGGCCTCGAATCCAGCGAACTGGAATGAGGCCTCCGTTGCGGTGTTTATCGGGATATGGGCCGCGTGCGATTTCTGGTCACATTTCTGGTCTTGCTTGCCAGCATTCTGCCGGTGCGCCATGCGCGGAGCGCGGCGGCGCTGGAGCGCGGCGCGGCGATAATCGATCCCGGCGCTTTACGCGAACTCGATCGCGGCAGGTTCGGCCTCGGTCGCGTGATGCTGCCGGCGCGATCGGCCGATGCGCCGCTCACCAACAGCGAATTGCTCGCTCTGCCGTCCATGATGCCGGTGCGCAAGGCACTCGACGCCGAGTTTGACCGTTACATCGCAAGGCAAAAAGCCAACCTCCCCAACGAAACCATCGGGGTCGGAACGGCCTTCGACTTTCAGCTATTTGACCGCGCGCTGCTCGTTTCCCCCGATACGCGCTTTGTACTGGCGGGCATCGTCAACCGGATGGACCGCGCCTATGTGCACGAGGCCGATTGCGGTGAAATCCGGCTGATCTACCGCCTGACCCGAACCGATGTGCCGGAGACGACGGGCGAAGGCACGATCTCGCCGCGGCTGCCGATGACGCTGAACGTGGTGCTGAAGGCCAGGGGCACTTCCGCGATCGACGGCAGCGGCAAAGAGCTTGCCTGCACCGAAATCGCCCGTCGCTGGCTCGCCGCCGGCGAATGGTCGCTGACCGGCGCTGCGCTGGCGGAACGGCTGACTGCGAAGGACGGGCCGCTGGAGCGGATCGGGCCTGACGACATCACGCATATCGAGACCAACCTTCAGATCGCCCACGCGCCGAAATCGGCCGTGCGCGATTTTCGCACCGACTATCTCCTGAAGGTGTTCGACTACGACGCGCCGTCGAAAGCCTTCATTGAGGCGCCGATGGAGAACCAGATCGATCGCGAGCGTATCCTTGGGGACGCCAAACTCGGGCGCGAGTTCAAGGCGTGGCTGCTCGAGCCATCGCATTTTGCCGAACTCGATCGCGGCACGATCCTGGTTCCAGACCAATTTCTCGCCACCGCCGCGATCGCGCCCACACCGGCTGGATTCTCAGCCGCGGAACTGCAGCCGGCGTTTGGTCTTGTCCAGGGCGACGATGCGCCGGTCGAGCCTCTGTTCAAGAGCGCGGACGTGGTCGCAGCCTTGAAGAAAGCCGCGGAGAGCGGCATCGCGCTGCAAAACGTTCGCTCGGTCGCGGGCTTCGAGCGAAGGCTCAACGACATCACCTGCGCAGGCTGCCATCAGACCCGCGGCATCGGCGGCTTTCATTTCCCCGGCGTCGACTGGATGGCGGCGAGGCCCAACAATTCAACGGTGGTGCCCGCGTCGCCGCATTTCTTCGGTGACCAGATCCGCCGCCGCGACATCCTCACCGCACTGCGCGACGGCAAGCGCCCGGACTACTCGCGCGGCTTCTCCAGCCGGCCGCAACTGCGCGGCAGTGCGGAACTCGCCGGCACCGAATACGAAGACGGCTGGGGCGCCTCTTGTTATGTCCAGCACGCCAATGCTGCCGATAATGACAAAAGCTTCAATGCGTGGACCTGCGCCGACGGGTTGGCGTGTCAGCCGGCCGGCGACGCGTCGCGGATCGGGATGTGTTTCATCAAATAGCGCTTCCCTTCCAGGGCTGCATGGCGCGCGCGACGAAGCGGAAATCCGTGCCGTTTTGCCTCGTTTTGCGTTAGGTTGTCGCGTCGGGAAAGGCGGTCGGCAAGAACCGCAATCCGAACAATTCGAGGGGAGGGATGATGATGGCGAATTCTCAAGCTGGCGGCGCGATTGACGTCGCCGACTTTATCGACCGGCAGCCGGTCGGCGGATTTCAGTTCAAGCTGCTGTTGACCTGCGCGGCGGTGCTGTTCCTCGATGGCTTCGACACCCAGGCCATTGGCTATGTCGCGCCTGCGCTAGCCAGGGAATGGGGCCTGACCAAGGGCGCGCTGGGCCCGGTGTTCTCGGCCGGCCTGTTCGGGCTGATGATCGGCGCGCTCTTGCTCGGACCGCTGGCGGACCGCATCGGGCGCAAGCGGATCATCATTCTGTCGACGCTGGCATTCGGCATCTGCGCGCTGGCCACTGCCTTCGTCCACGACGTCAACGCGCTGCTCGCGATCCGGTTTCTGACCGGGCTCGGCCTCGGCGGCGCGATGCCGAACGCCATCGCCATGACTTCGGAATTCAATCCGCGCCGCCGCCGCGCGACCATGGTGATGATCATGTTCTGCGGCTTTTCGGTTGGGGCGGCGCTTGGCGGGCTGCTCGCGGCGGCGCTGATTCCGCATTTCGGCTGGCGTTCGGTGTTCGTGGTCGGCGGCGTCGCGCCACTGCTGCTGGTCCCGGTACTGGCCCTGCGGCTGCCGGAATCGGTGCGCTTCCTCGCGCTCAGCGGGCGGGCCGACCAGGAAGTCGCCGGGCTGCTTCGATCGATCAGCCCGATGGCGGTGTTCGCGCCAGCGACGCGGTTCGTCGTGCAGGAGCCGGCACTGCCGGGAATTCCGGTGGTGCATCTTTTCCGGGACGGACGAACCCCGGTCACGCTGCTGCTGTGGGTGGTGTTCTTCATGAGCCTGCTCGACCTCTATTTCCTGTCGAACTGGCTGCCGACGGTTCTCAATGACCTCGGCGCGTCGGTATCGATGTCGGCGGCGATCGGATCGATGCTGCAGGTCGGCGGCGTGGTCGGCACCTTCACACTCGGCAGCATTATAGACCGTTTCTCGTTCCGCGCGCTGGCGCTGGTGTATTTCATCGCGGTGTTCGCGGTCGGCGCGATCGGCCAGCTCGGTCATTCGATCGTCCTGGTCACCATGGCAATATTTGCCGCCGGGTTCTGCATTGTCGGCGGTCAGATCGCCGCCAACGCACTGGCCGCGGGGTTCTATCCGACCTCGGTGAGAGCGTCGGGCGTCGGCTGGGCGTTGGGGATCGGGCGCGTGGGCTCAATCGTCGGGCCGCTGGTCGGCGGCGTGCTGCTGACCATGAAATGGAGCACGGGCGCAGTCTTCATGGCGGCGGCGGCCGCAGCAATGTGCGCGGCGTTGGCGGCGTTTGCGCTGAGCCGGCTCGCGGGCTTGCGCGCAAGCAGCATGGAAGCCGCCGATGCGGAAGCCTCGTATCAGGCCGGGCTCCGGCCGTCGGCGACGGCGGGGGGCTAAGCACGGGCTGCAAGTGCGGACGGCAGTCGACCTTCATGACAGGGAGGGCTGGCGGTGGACGACGCGGAGAAGAACAAGGCGCGCAATCACGAGATCGCGCAGAACGAAGCCGAACGGCAGACGGTCGGCGACATCCGCGTCAGCTTCTGGGCGATCGCGGTCGCGGTCATCATTGGTCTTGCCGCGGTCGGCTGGGTGTTGCTTCACAACAGATAAATGTGTGGCCCCCGCAGCCGGCGACATCGCATCGGACATGCGGGAAATGGATACACCGATGGATGTCAGGCCACCGCGCCGGACGACCGCAATTGCCGGATCGCCGCCTCGTCATAGCCCGCCGCGCGAAGGATCTCGTCGCTGTGCTCGCCGATGCCGGGCGCCCGCCGCGGCTTGACCTTCTGGCTGCCGTCGACCCAGATCGGGCTATTGATGGTCAGCATGGTGTCGTTCTCGAACGGCACGAGCACTTCGTTCTCGAGCATCTGCTTGTCGTGGGGAATATCGTCGAGGATACCGACCACGCCGAACACCAGCCCGTTGCCGTCGAGGATCTTGCGCCATTCGGCCAGATCCTTGGTTGCGAAAATCTCGTCGAATATCCTGATCAGTTCCAGCGAACGCGCATGGCGATCGGGCCGGGTGGCAAAGCGGGGATCGGTGATGAAATCCTCACGCCCCAGGCAGCGCGCCAGCGTCGGCCATTGTCGGTCCTCGTTGAGCAACGACAGGATCAGCCAGCGCCCATCCTTGCACCGGTAGTGATTGGTCACCGCGTTCAGCGCGTGCTCGCGCGTCCGCCGCTCCGCGAATTTTGCGCCGCATAGTTTGGCCTGGGCCAGCACCGAGGCGGCCCAGACGCCGTTGGCCATCAGGTTGGAACTCACATGCGAGCCCTTTCCGCTGCGCTCGCGCTTGTAGAGCGCGGTGACGATCGCACCGTAAAACGCCATTGCGCAGGGATGGTCTCCCATGCCGGCGATCGAGCGCGCCGGCGTGGTGTTCTCGTCCGCGCGCACCAGGTCCATCAGGCCCGAGCGCGCCCAATAAGCGTTGCTGTCGAAGCCGGGCTTGTCGGCCTCTTCGCCCTTCTCGCCGTAGCCGGTGAAGGACGCGTAGACCAGCCGCTCGTTGAGCGGCCGCAGTTCCTCATAGGTGATCCCGAGCCGCTGCCGCACGCCGGGCGGAAAATTCGTGATGAAGACATCGGCCTCGGCAACGAGGCGATACAGCACGGCCTTGCCTTCCGGCTTGGAGAGGTCGAGCGCGAGGCTCTTCTTGTTGCGCGATTCCAGCATCCACGCGAAATTGTGATGGCTTGCCGGATAGCCCGGCAGGTTCGGCAGGTTGCGATAGGGATCGCCGTGACCCGGCGGCTCGATCTTGATCACGTCGGCGCCGAAATCCGACAGCACGGTCGCGGCCGCAGGCGCTGCAATGAAACTCGCGCAGTCCAGAACCTTGAGGCCTTCGAAGATGCCCTTTTCCATGGTGGCGTCGCTCCCGTGATTTTTGTCGGTGTTATTCCGCGCTGTGGAATCGTTTTAGCGGTGACAAGGTGGATTTGATCGGTGCATTTGACCGATCTTGGCCACGAGATGCAACCGCTTGCTTCTTACCCTCCGGGGGAGGGCGCAGGAGCCCAAGTCTATTCCAAATCCGACAGCAGCGCGGCATTGCCGCCGGCGGCCGCGGTATTGACGGTCACGGTCTGTTCGGTCGTGAATCGCGGCAGATAATGCGGCCCGCCGGCTTTCGGACCGGTGCCCGACAATCCCCGTCCGCCAAACGGCTGCACGCCCACCACCGCGCCGATCATGTTGCGGTTGACATAGACGTTACCGACGCAAAGCCTGTCGATCACGGCCTCGACCGTATCGTCGATGCGGGATTGGATGCCGAGCGTCAGTCCGTAGCCGCTGCGTTCGATCGATTGCAGAACGCGGTCGAGCCGGTCGGCGGGGTAACGCACCAGATGCAGAACCGGTCCGAACACCTCCTCGGTCAATTGGCCGGCGTCGGCCAGTTCGAAGATATGCGGTGCAACGTAATTGCCTGACGGTGCGACGCCCGCGAAATGCTCGCGGGCCTCACGCTTCATGCGCGCGATATGCGCCTCAAGCCGCTGCTTCGCCTCGGCATCGATCACGGGCCCGATCTGGGTGGCGATGTCGCGCGGATCGCCGATCACGAGTTCGTGCGCCGCGCCCGAGATCATCTCGATCATGCGGTCCGCGACGTCGTCCTGAACGAACAGCAGGCGCAGCGCCGAACAGCGCTGGCCGGCCGAGCGGAACGCCGACGTCACGACGTCATCGGCGACCTGTTCCGGCAGCGCGGTCGCGTCGACGATCATCGCATTGATGCCGCCGGTTTCCGCGATCAGCGGCACGATCGGGCCGTCCTTGGCGGCGAGCGCACGGTTGATCGCGCGCGCGACCTCGGTTGAGCCGGTGAAGACGACGCCGTCGATATCGGGATGCGCCGCGAGAGCCGCGCCGGTGCTGCCGTCGCCGGGGACGAGATGCAGCGTGGAAGCCGGTACGCCGGCCTCGTGCAGCAGGCGCACCGCTTCCGCAGCGACTAGCGGCGTCTGCTCGGCAGGTTTCGCCACCACGGCATTGCCGGCCATCAGCGCCGCCGTCACCTGGCCGGCAAAGATCGCCAGCGGAAAATTCCAGGGCGAGATCGCGACGAATACACCGCGACCGCGCAACTGGAGTTCGTTGCTTTCACCGGTCGGTCCCGGCATGGTCTCGCCGGAGAACGATTTGCGCCCTTCCGCGGCGTAGTAGCGGCAGAAATCCGTGGCCTCGCGGACTTCGGAAAGCGCATCGTCGAGCGTCTTGCCGCCCTCGCGTTGCAGTAGCGCGATGAAATGGGTGCGCCGCTGTTCCAGCAAGTCCGCGGCTCGCTCCAGGATTTCCGCGCGGCGTCCGGCCGGCGTTCGGCTCCAGGACAAAAATCCCTCGCGCGCGGCGGCGATGGCCTCGCAGGCGTGCTCCGGTGTCGGATCGACGACGCTTCCCACCGATATTATCGGGTCGATCGGGCTGACGACGGGCCTCGCTGTCCCGGTTTTTGTCTGGCCGTTGATCAGCGGCGCCGCCGCAACGAGCCTGGTTTCCGATGCGATAGAAGCGAGCATCGTCGTCAATGCAGCGCGCTCGCCGAATTCGATGCCGCGCGAATTTTGTCGCAGCGGCCGGTAGAGACCGCTCGGCAGAGGGATCTTCGGGTGGCGCGCGTGAGCGGCGCTGCCGATGATTTCGGCCGGGCGGCGCAGCAGCGTCGCCTCTGGTACCGCATCGTCGGCGGCGAGCGCCACGAAGGATGAATTGGCGCCGTTCTCCAATAGCCGCCGCACCAGATAGGCCAGCAGGTCGCGGTGGCTGCCGACCGGCGCATAGGTCCGATAGGCCAGTCCCGGGAAGTCCTCGCTCAATTGCCCGTACAGCGCTTCGCCCATGCCGTGCAGGCGCTGGAACTCGAATCCGCTGGCGTCACCGGCCAGTTCCAGCACGGTCGCCACCGTCAGCGCGTTGTGGGTGGCGAATTGTGGGAACAGGCGTGGCCGCAGCGCCAATAGTTTCCGCGCGCAGGCCATGTAGTTGAGGTCGGTCATCGCCTTGCGGGTGAACACCGGATAGTCGTCGAGGCCGCGCTCCTGGGCGCGCTTGATCTCGGTGTCCCAATAGGCGCCCTTTACGAGACGGACCATCAGCCGGCGGCCGAGTGCCTGCGCGAGGTGGTCGATGTAATCGATCGCGGCTTCGGCGCGCTTCTGATAGGCTTGGATCGCGAGCCCAAAGCCGTCCCAGCCCTGGAGCGAAGTGTCACTGAGCGCGGTCGCGATCACCTCGAGCGACAATTCCAGCCGGTCTGCTTCCTCGGCGTCGACGGTGAAATTCATCTCATAGGCCTTGGCGCGCCGCGCCAGATCGATCAGCCGCGGTCCCAGTTCGGCCACGACACGCGCGCGGCTCAAGGCTTCGAAACGCGGATGCAGCGCCGAGAGTTTAACCGAGATGCCGGGCCGGTCGGGCAGCCGCCGGTCGCCGGCGCTGCCGCCGATCGCCTCGATCGCGCTGGCATAGGCGTTGAAGTAGCGCTCGGCGTCGGCGGCGGTGCGCGCCCCTTCGCCGAGCATGTCGAAGGAATAGCGCGGACCGGCTGGCGAATGCGCCCTTGCCAGCGCGGATTCGATGGTCTCGCCCAGCACGAAATGGCTGCCCATCAGCCGCATCGCCTGCCGTGTCGCGGCGCGCACCGCAGGCGCGCCCAGCCGTTTGGTCAAGCGCCCGATCGTGCCTTGCGGGGTCTCGCCGGGCTGGATCACCCGTGCCGACATGCCGAGCGCCCATGCCGAGGCGTTGACGAGAAATGCGCTAGATCTGGTTTCGTGATGGACGAAATCGCCGTGGCCAAGCCTGTCCTCGATGAACTGGTCGGCGGTGCGGGCATCCGGCACGCGCAGCAGCGCTTCCGCGAGCACCATCAGCGCCAAGCCCTCCTTGGTGGAGAGCGCGAATTCCCGGAGCATGTCCTCGACGCCGCCGAGTCGGTCGTCATTGGTACGAATGGCGCCGATCAGCCGCGTCGCCGTGCGGTCGATCCGCGCGTCCTGTTCCCGGCTCAAGGCACCGGCTTCGAGAAGCCGGGCGGCCATCAGGGCATCATCCGGCGCGTAGGCCGCCTCGAATGGCGGCAAAGCAGAGGGGTTTGAGGTCATCGCATGCGCTTCAAGTTCCCGTGCACTATCATGCCGCCGGTCTTGGCATCGCGAAACTGCTGCGATAGTTTCCGCGCGACTTTTTTAGATCGAAGCGTGGCGAACGGGGCTGATGCAAAGCTTGGCACGAGCAGGCGAGGTAGGCAAAGCGCCAGCGTTTTGCGGTCTTGCCGTTGGCCTGATCGGATCGCTCTTGATCGCGGCCACGTCGCCGGCTTTTTCGGCCGAATTAAGCACCCAGCAGGCGGCGATCTACAGCGCGGCATCGATTTTCCCGCCGACGGCGCAGCGGATGACGGTCTGCTACGGATTCGGCTGCCGGCGCCGCGAGATGCTTGATTTCACGGCTGCCGATCGCGCCGCGCTGACGCGGATCATGGCGGCGGGCCGGGCATCGGCCGCGGCCGAGCGCGCGGCGGCGCAGAAAGCGGAAATCTGGTTCGATCGCCGCATGGGGCCGGTGATCGGAACCGACAAGCGCGTCGCGAAAGCGGACTTTCGCGCGCGGGACGATGCGCACAATTACGACTGCTGGGACACCACCCGCAATACCATGAGCCTGCTGCTGGTGCTGCAGGAATGGGGCCTGTTGAAATATCATGTGGTGGGGGACCCGCATTACCGCGGCAACGCGCTGGTGCTGCAGACGCCGCATAACACCGCCGTGCTGGTCGAACGCGCGACCAAGGTCGAGTGGGTCGTCGACGTGTGGCCGCGCGGCTACGCGCAGCCGCCGGATGTCATGACGGTCGAAAAATGGGTCACCGAGGATTGAGCGGTGACCGCTTTCGCCGATCGCAGTTTGTCGATTTGAATTTTCTTGGAAAGCTCCACTCCCGGATTCTTCCGAGAGGGCGCTGCTAACGGCCGTGTGCCGGGCGTCAGACCTTGAGGTTCTCGGCCGAGGTCTTGCCGCGATTGGCAACCTCTTCGTATTCCACGGTCTGACCTTCGTTGAGCGTGGAAAGACCGGCTTTCTCGACCGCCGAAATATGCACAAATACGTCCTTGCCACCCGTGTTGGGCTGGATAAATCCGAAGCCCTTGGTCGGGTTGAACCACTTCACAGTACCTTTAGCCATTACGTCGTCTCCGCGGGATCAAAAATAAAAGCGGATAGCCAGTCCCCGCAAACCGGCATGTCCGATGGGGCGCAGGATACGCGTTATGCGGCACGCTTGATAGCTTAAACGACAGGAGGATTTCGGCGGAAAACGATCATTATCGCGGCGAATTTGCAGCTTTTGCCGGTTTTCCGATCATTTTACGCTTAAATTCTCCGAAAAAGCCCCGATCGTTCCAATTTTATCAATTGGGGTGCAGGCGACCGTTAGCTCGCCTGATGCGGGTATCCGGGTTCAGTCCGGAACCGGATTTCGCACCGCTGGAACTCAGAAATGGGCATCGATCGACGCCATGCGACGACGGATTTCCGACGGATCGTCCTGCCGCTTGGACCATGAGATGTAGTAGGCGGCAAGCGTCATGATGGCGATGCCGCCCGCGCTGACGAGAAACTGCGCCAGCAGGGAGCCCCAGCTCAAGAGCAGCGCGAAGTGACCGGCAAAGGAGAGGAAAACCCCGAGGCAAAACACGGCAAGCGATTGCTGGCCGCATACGATCAACGGCCTGAAGATTCGCCATTCCAGCCCGGACCAGCCCTTCGGCATGAATCGCGTCACGATCAGTGCCGCGGCGAGGAAATGCAGAACGCGGTACGGGGCGAGATTTTCCCTGTCGTTCGGATCGAAGGCGTCGAACAGCCAGGCCGGGAACATTCTTTCGAATTCCGGAAAACGTCCGGCCATCGTCATCACGAGAGCAAACAAGAGATAGGCGATCGCGAGATCGAACAGGATCGATGACTTGAGTAGCGAGCGGGATTGTTCCAATCCACCGAGCGCGAACCAGGCGCCGAGCACAAAGAGCAGCTGCCAGCAAAACGGATTGAAATACCAGTTGCCGTCGGGAAGGGATCGCAGGTGCCAATCGAACGTCCGGGCGGCGAAATAGAGCGCCGCCGATCCCGCCAGCGCGAGGTCAGGCTTGCGCAGCATCAGGCACAGCACCGGCGGAAAAAACGCCACCAGCACGATGTAGAGCTGCAGAATGTCGAGATTGAGCGGCCTTGATTCCAGCAGCAGTCCGTAGATCAAGGTCCGCATCGGGTGATCGACCAGGCCCGCGACATTGAATTCGTAAATGAGGTCGGTCGCGGAAAATCGTGCCGCCACGTCCGTGATGGTCACGAGGTAGATCACGAACAGCACGATGTAAGCCGCGTAGAGCTGCCAGACGCGCTTGAAGATCCGGCTGGCGCCGACGACGAAGCCGCGTTCAAGCGTCATCTTGGCGTAGACGATGGAGGCCGCGTAACCCGAAATGAAGATGAACATGTCGGCGGCGCCCGAGAACCCATAGTTCCGGATCGTGATCCAGTTCACGACATTGTCGGGAATGTGGTCCAGAAAGATGAACCAGTTCGCGATGCCGCGAAACAGGTCGATCCTGGCATCGCGCCCGTGTTCCGCGACAATCGCTTTGATATCCATGAAGGCGGTTTCGTGCGTTTCCGGAGGCGGGAGCGGGATCGGCGATTCGATCGCCCGGAATCCTAGTGCAGACCGCCATGCGGTCCCAATGGACTTTGCGTGATCGAGGCCAGGCAAGCGTCAAATCCGCGCCACCGGCGGCCGAAGCACGGCAAACGTCGCGGCCGATTCGCCGCGCGTGGCGAACCGGCCAGTGGTGGCAAAAGCCGCTGCGTCAGATCCTAATAGGTCGCGGCGAGATATTCGACGATCTTGGGAACGTCCGCATCGTCGATCGGCGCGCCATAGACCTTGATCATCTTGGTCACTTCGGCCTGCCAGAAATCCTTCTTGAATTTGGGGCCGCGCGGCTGCGTGTTGACATAGTCGGCCGAGTGGCAGGCGGTGCAATTGTTCTGCACCACGTCGAGATTGGGGCCGGGCTTGAACGCTGCGGTTTCCCCGGGAAGCTTGTAATTGACCGGCGCCGCGGCGACCGAGGCGAGTCCAAAAGCTGCGATGGCGGCGCCGGCGAGCAGAGGCGCAAGAAGGAGGCGGTTCATGTCAAATCTCCTCACGCCGCGGTAACGCGAACGGTTTCGACCACGTTGCGCATGTAGCCGGCCGGATTCCATTTTGGTTCGCTCGGCTGGGTGTCGCCGGCATTGTTGGTGGCGCGAACCTGCAGGTCGTGGCTGCCGGCCGCGAGTTTGATCGGCAGCTTCCATTCCCGGAACGAATATTTGCCGAGATCCTTGCCGAGTTTCGCCTGCGTCCAGGTCTTGCCGCCGTCGGCCGAGACCGCGACCTCCTTGATGCCCTTGCCGCCGTCGAAGGCGATTCCCTTCAATGTCGTGGTCCCATGTTTCAGTTTCGCGCCGTCCGCCACGCTGGTGATGAACGAGCGCACGTCGAAACGGTTGATCGGGATCGTCGCCTTCGGTGCGGTGCCGGGATCGACGCAGGCGCACGGCGTATCCGGAATCCGGTAGGCGGTCTTCATCCAGAAGCCGTCGAACGTGCTGTCGATCACGGTGATTTCGTTGAGGTGCTTGACCCAGTAGGTGCCGTAAAAGCCCGGCACGATCAGGCGCAGCGGGAAGCCGTTGAGGTAAGGCAGGTCCTCGCCGTTCATGCCATAGGCCAGCATCACCTCGCCGTCGCGGGCGTGGTCGATGTCGAGCGCCTTGACGAAATCCGGCGTCTTGTCGCTGACGGGGCCGTCCATTCCGTTGAGCGTGATCTGCTTGGCGCCCTGCTGCACGCCGGCCTTGTCGAGCACGGTCTTCAGCGGCACCCCGCGCCAGCGCGCGTTGCCCATGGCGCCGTTGCCCAACTGGCCGCCCGCCACGCGCGGATCGAAAAAGCCGCGGCTGTTGCCCGAGCACTGGTTGACGGCGGTAAGTTCGACTGCGGGCAGCTTCCGGATGTCCTTCAATGAGAGCTTGAGGGGATGGTCGACCTTGCCCTTGATCTCGAGGCTGAACTTGTCCGGATCGATATCGAGCGGGACACCCGCCAGATGATAGCGGACGAAGAAAGCATTGTTCGGCGTGATCGGGCCGTCGTTGAATATCGAAAACGGCGTCTCCAGCTGCGGCGGCCGCTGGGTCAGGCCGATCATCGGGCGCTTCTGCGGATATTTCACCAGCGGCCGGTCGCCATTGCCGATCGGCAGTGTAACGGCATCGAGCGCGAACGCCCTGGCCGAACCGAACCCCGTGGCAAGCGCCGCCAAGCCGGCGCGTTTCAATATCTCTCGTCTGTCGAGCATTTTGCTTCCTCCGAAGCTTTATTGTTGAGGCCGGTCTCCACCGAACCCAGGTCGCGCAATTGTCACATCGGAAACCGCCAAGTCAATTCATGCTTTGGAGGTGTGAACAGGGCGCTGCGACGCAGCAATCGGAGTGCGGAATTTCCCTGAGGTCGCGGCTCTTGCGAGGAGACTTGCAGAGGAGAGGTTTACGGACATGGCTTCGCTTTCTACGGACATGACTTCGCGATCTCGCCGCATGTTTCGTGCGAGGTTTGGCCTGCTCGTTCCGCCCTCTTCGAAAAGAGGGCGCAGGGAATGCCGGACGCCCGATGCGCCCGATAGCCGCGTGTGCAGGGGATAGTGGTAAAACGCACACGCGTTAGTCAGGTCACACCGGAAATCGCCCGGCATTCCCCGCGCAATGGCTTTACGGCTTATGTCGTACTCTCCCCGGCGATCGGGCTTTTTTGTCACCGTCACCGGCAGCGTTAGCTGCCAACTTGACACCAGCGTCGAGGCGTCAGGACCACACGATTTTGCCGTCCGCATCTGCGCCGTTCGTCAAGAGCGCTAACGCGGCCACCGCATCCCGTCCCGCGTTCGTGACGATCGCGAACCGCCCCTCTGTGGGACGGGACCAAATCGCTCTATTCCTGTTTCTACCGTGCCGTCAAGCAAAATTTCTGAAAATCAGAAATGAGCAGGGTGGCGGAAATGGGGCGCCGCCGGCCTGTTCGGCGCCGGGGGCCGTTGCCGCGCGCCGGATTCACGTGCTGGTCAAACGGCGGCTTCAGGCCCGGGCAAGAGACCGCGATCAAGATTGAGAGATGGGGCTCAGGTCGAGTCAGTCGGCGGCTGCCAAGATAGCTGCAAGAATCCAAATAGCCTCGAACCCAAGGGTTGTGAACCCCTTCGATTCGGAGTGGTGGCGGAGATCCGCTTTCATGCGCTTTCCGGACTCGGGTCGGACGTTACGACACTTCCGAAATGGGCCACAAGCCGACCCAAGATACGTATGGGCACCGTGGTGTGGAAAGCCAAAGTGATCCAGATCAGACGCGCAGGAAGATCTTACGACGATAGAGAAAGTGGGCGAGCGTTATCGCGAATAACAGGCCCAGCAACCGCACGAGGAAAATACCTGCGCCCGGCGTAACGACGCGATCGAGCAAGGCGGCAAAATCTCCCCCGACGAAACGGGTCGCAACCAGTTCTAAGGTCGAGACAGTACCGCCGGCGGAACGCATCGCAAACTGATCGGTGGTGACGTTGTTGATGAAATAAAGCGTGATGGCATTCGCGCCGAGCCAGACGAATGCTGTCGCCCAGCGGTGGAAGCCCCAGACGTCGATTATCTGATGGCAGATGCCCAGCAGCATCAGGCTGTATCCGCCGGCGACGAGCACGAAGGACGAGGTCCAGAGCACCTTGACGATCGGAAATTGCAGTCCCCAGAGATAGCCGGCGACGATCAGCGTGAGACCGACGGCAATTAGCAACAGCGATTTCTGCCCTCCCTTTAGGCCCGGGTCTGTCAGGAGCAGACCCGCAAGCACGCCGAGCAGGCAAGTGCCGATGGCCGGCAGCGTGCTCAAAAGTCCTTCCGGATCACGGGTAATGTCCCACTTCCACCCGGGCAGGTAATGTGCGTCGATCCAGTTTGCCAGATTAGCGTCCGGTGCGAACGAGCCGGTGCCGATCCCGGGCACCGGCACGAACGTCATCAGCGCCCAATAACCGACCAGTAGCACCACCAGCGCCACGACGAGGCCGCGGATACGGAGGTTGAGGAACAGAAGTGACGCCACCAGATAGCAGAGTGCCATCCGCTGCAGCACACCGAGAAGGCGAATGTCGCTCCAGTGACGGCTGATGCCACCGTAAAATATCAGTCCAAGGCCATACAGGATCAGCGTGCGGCGGAACACCCGACCATAGGCCCGTGCCTTTCCTTCTCGTTCGACCAGCCGTGGCAGTGACAGCACAATCGCCACGCCGGTGACGAAGATGAGCAGCGGGAAAATGAAATCGTAGAATCGGAAGCCTTCCCACGCGGCGTGCGTCATCTGCGTGTTGAGAAAGCTGCCTGCAGCACTCAGCACTTGCCCCTGGTGCTGCAACATCCCATGGAGCGACCAAACGACGGCATCGGCGCCGAGTATCCAGAACATGTTGAAGCCGCGCAGGGCGTCAACCGAGACGACACGCTGCGTCGCAATCACCCGCGCTTCGAGGTGTCGCATCGAATATTCCCGCGGCCAATCGGTTAGATCGAGCGGGTTAATCTGATGGAAAACAGGAAACGTGTATTGACCTGCGTCAATCGACCGCGCAGTCATCGAAGCGCCCCGAAGAACGAGCAGAGAGCGCGTCCGGATCGCCGCTATTGAGTTCGGCGCTCTGCGATCTCGGTCGCCGGCAACGTGCAAGTCGCGGGCTCCTCCTGAACACGAAAGTAGTTCCGACCGACGTACGACTTATCGTAGTGCTGCCATGAGGTCGGCTGTCCCAGCGCCTGTACGCCGGCGAGCGTCACAGCAAAGACCGAGCTTTCCATATCACGCTGCTGCGAGTCGAGGTTTTCCGGCAGCTTGGAGCTGGCATAGTCGACATAGGACACGAGACGGATGCAGGACAAACCGTTCGCCGCCGCGATCGCCGCTTTCGCGGTCATCAGATGATCTGAATGGTCGCCAGGATTGATGTGCGGATCGAGCTCGGCCACGTTCAGCTGAACCAATCGGGCCTTTCCACGCTCGAAGTCGATGATTGCGCGTAGCGTTCCGATCAGATCATTCCAGCCATGATAGACGGTGCTGGCGTCGACCGCGGCCAGCGTGTCGTTGTCGTGGTCGGCCAGGCGCTTGAGCGACTGAAAGCCGGTCCGAGCGTACCCCGTGCCGAGCGGACTGCCGTCCGGTACGCGCAGGAAATAGCTGACGGTATTCCGGTAGCCAACGCGGTAGATCGGGTGCCCGTTGAATGGCATGGTCGACGCCGTGCCGCTGTCGGGCACGCCTTCCGTATCCGCCATGAAACGAACAGCCTGCTCGGCGCCGTTGTCCCGCGCCAGATAGAGGGGTTGCTTCCGGTCACCGGTTCCGGTTCCGAGCCCTGCGTCGCCGGCGGTGACGTGAATGAAAACGGTCCTGGCGGCGCCGCCGACTACGTCTTGGAAGGCTGACGGGTTCATGAAGAGCTGCCAGTCGTCCTGGTGGGCCGCAAAGTAGAATGAGACCTTGTCGGCGCGCCCACCCTCGATTGCCAACACCGGCGCTGTGCCAAGCAATGCAGAGGCAAGAAACGCATTTGCAATTGCTCGAAACATGGCTCATCCCCCTGGTTGGCGGACCAGCATATGGCCATCGACGTTGGCGAATTCAACAGCCCTCAGTGAGCTGTGGCCTGATCGGCACGAAAAGGTACGCGAGCGCATGATCAGAGTGCAATTGGGTGGAGTTTGTGGCTCTACTCGGCAGCCTTGGATTTGCCGGATAACGTCGAGCTGAATTCCTCCAGCTTGCGTTCGAACCGCCCGTAGCGGAGTGCCAGCGTCGGCAACACGATCAGGTTCAGCGCCATTGATGTTACGAGGCCGCCCAGGATGACGATTGCCATCGGTCCCTGAATTTCACGACCGGGTTCGTTCATGCCGATCGCGAGCGGCAGGATGCCGAGTCCTGTCACGATCGATGTCATGAGGATAGGCGTGAGCCGATCGGCGGCGCCCGCGATGGCGGCCTGCAATCCCCATTGCCACCCCTCGACTTCAACAAGATGTTCATAATGTGCGATCATCAGGATCGAATTGCGAAGGCTGATTCCGAACAGCGTGATAAACCCGACCATGCCGCCCAGGGTCAAAAGCCCACCGGTCGCGAACACCGCGAGCACGCCGCCGACGAGGGCAAACGGTAGGTTTACCAGCACCAGCAGCAGGTTGCGCCAATTCCGGGTGACGACCGACAACAACAGGATGATGCCGATCGCGGCGATCAACGAATTGACGATGAGGTCGCGCTGGGACCGCGATTGCGCCTCCGCGGCGCCAGCGAACTGAATGTACGTTCCGGAGGGCAAATGGATTTTCGAGGCGATCATGGCCTGTGCCGCGCGAACAAAGGAAACCACGTCGGCGCCGATGACGTTCGCTGTCACAGTTTGCACGCGGCGCGCTCCTTCATGCACGACCTGATAGCGCCCAGAGCTTTGATGAATGTCTGCGATCTCTCTGAGCGTGACGTATGCGCCGCTTGGACTGCGCAGCGGCAGGTCGCCGACCTTGGTAAGGTTGTCCCGGCTGGCGGCGTCAAGGATCGTCATGACATCGAACACCTGGTTGCCTTCGTAAGTCTGCCCGACGACGTCGCCCTGATAGGCGGTGCGGATCAGTTCGAGCACCTCGACCGCGTCGAAACCCCAACGCTCAAGATCGGGGTTGCGAAGGCGGATCGTGAGCTGTGGCAGGCCGGGCGGCGATTGGACTTGAACATCGGTCGCACCAGGAACCTCATTCAATGTCTGGGCAACCTCCTGTGCCTTGCGATCGAGGAGGTCGAGATCGTTGCCAAAGACGTTGACCACAACCGCCGCCGTATATCCCGAGAGCGTTTCCTCGATGCGCTCGGTCAGAAAAGTCATGACAGAGGCGTTCACGCCGACAAAGCCCGCGAAAGTTCGGCGAATATCCGCTTCCGCCTTCTCGGCATCGTCCCCTGATAACCCTGGCTTCAAGTCGACTTCGAGCTCGCTGTAGTGAGGCCCCCAGGTATCCTCGGACTCTTCCGCTCGCCCCGTGCGCTGCGCAACCGAACGCACCTGTGGCAATTGTCGCAGGGCCTCGGCGATATGGGCGCCGACGCGCAGCGATTCTTCGATTGACGTACCCGGCACCGCCGCCATATGGACGACGAAGTGCCCCTCCTTCAATTCGGGAATAAGTCCGCGACCGAAAAACGGCAGTGCAGCGCAGCCGGCAATCGTCAACGCCGCAGCGACCACGATCAGCGTGCGTGGCCACTCCGCAAGCCGCCGCAACAGGGCTTGATAGCCGGCGCGCATCCAGCGGATCACCGGTGGATCCCGCGCAGGGATCCTGCTTGGCAGGAGCGCCATCGACAGGGCCGGTGTCACGGTCAATGCGACAACAAGCGAGGCCATGACCGCCGTGGTGTAGGCAAGACCCAGCGGAGCAAAGAGGCGTCCGACGGTTCCCGACAATGTCATCACCGGCAAAACGACCAGAATTACGGCGAAGGTTGCATAAACGACGGCACCGCGAACCTCGAGCGTCGCTTCAAGAACGACGCGCGCAAACGGCTTCGGCTCGGCCGTCCTCCGGTTCTCGCGTAGCCGGCGCACGATATTCTCGACATCGATCACCGCATCATCGACAACAACTCCGATTGCAATGGCGAGGCCGCCGAGCGTCATCGTGTTGAGCGAGGCACCCATGCGATCGAGGACCAGCGTCGCAGCAAGGAGCGAGAGGGGGATCGCGGTGCAGGATATCGCGGCAGTTCGCAGGTCGAACAGAAAGAGGAACAACACCACGACCACCAGAATTCCGCCCAAAACCAGCGAATCCCGGACATTGCCGGTTGCCACGTTGATGAAATTTGCCGGCCGGAAGAGATCGGCGTGGATCGTGATACCGTCCGCCTCGAGACCCGGCCGCAGCTCTTGCAATGCAGCTTCCACGTTTTCCGTGACCCGGAGCGTGTCGGCGGCATATTGCTCCGCCAGATTGAGAATGACGCCGGGTTGACCCTCGATCGCGGCGCCGCCGATGGGCGGTTCAGGCGCGTCAACGACGTCAGCCACGTTTCCCAATGTGACGCTCGCGGCCCCGCGACTGAGTAGCACCGTCCGGGCAATCGCGTCCGGCTTCAGCGATTGTCCTTCGGTCTGGAAGACGACCCGCTGATTCCTCGTATCGACGAAACCGGAGCCGCGTATGCCGGTCGATCGGCGTGCCGCGGTCAGCACATCGTTGAGTGTCAGCCCGTATCGGATCAACTCGTCGGGATGAACCTGGACCTGGATAGAGCGCTTGTCGCCCCCGAACACCGTGACGCTGGCTACCCCTGGAACGGCGAGCAGACGCAAGCGAACCGTCCAGTCGGCCAAGGTGCGGAGCTCCATCAGCGAGCGTGTCTTCGATGTCAGGCCGACCACCAGCATTCTGCTGGTCGAAGACGTGAGCGGCGTCATGATTGGCGGTTGAAGCCCCTGCGGGAGCTGTTGCGCTGCGGCCGCCAGCCGCTCCGCGACAACCTGCCGGTCGCGATAAATGTCGCTCGACGAATCGAAAAAGACCGTCACGACGGAAAGTCCCTGGATCGAGGTGGAACGCACAGTCCGTACGCCGGTCACGCCGCTGATGGCGTTCTCAATGGGTCGGGTGACGAGGACCTCGACCTGTTCCGGCGTCAGCCCTACGGCTTCCGTCTGGATGCTGACCTGGGGCAGCGCAAACTCGGGGAAGACGTCATATTTGGCGCGGCCAAGTGCGTAGACCCCATAGGCGACCAGAACGCAGGCAAGCGCGGCGACAATGCCGCGGAATCGAATCGCCAGTCCAATAATGGCAGCCTGCGGACCCGAGGGCAGAGCCGCTCTCACTGCGAGTCCTCGTCGACCTGAATCTGCGCGCGGCTTTCCTCGGACAGGAGCAATTGCGCGCCATGCGTGACAATCTCGGCGTCCTTGGGCGTATCGCTTGTGAAATAGCCGCCGCCTGGCGCCGGCAGATCAGTTGCGATCGCCGCGCGAGTGAAGGTCTCAGGGCCTGTGCGCCGATAGACCCAGGCTCGCCCCTGCAACCAGACAACCGCTGAGGCCGGCACGCCGACCCCCTCGATCGATTTACCGGAGGGCAGAAAGGCGAGCACATTCATCCCCGGCAGAACGCCACTTGCTGCCGCCGCCGTATAGAAGAAGCTGATACCCTGAATCCTCGGGTCGATGCGCGTTGCCGGCGAGACGAAGGTGATCTCCTGCCGCGCCTTGCCCGTTTCTATCGAGGCGGTGGCAGGCGGGATGGGGAGGGTCACACCGGGCGGCAGGGTTATCTGCAACAGAAAGTTCTGACGCTCGATCAGCGTCTTGATCATCGGCGACTCTTGGACCAACGACTTGCCGAGAACGGCGCCCCACTCCTGGTATGCCGTCGCGGTGAGTGAGCGCACCTGCGCTTCGGCCGCAACCAGACTGGCCTGGTCCGTCCCAAAAGCCGCCTCCGCGGCCTGCACCTGGGCCTGTGAAACGACGTGAGTCTCGCTATTAAAGAGTTTTTGCGCACGGTCATACGCCGGCCTCGACATTGCCAGCTTGGCTTGCGCCGTCTGCACCTGCGCTTTGGCATTAGCGTAGTTGTTGCTCAGCTCGGTCAGCCGCGCGACATCTAGGACCATTCCGTAAGCGCGAAGCTCCTCGGCACGAGGCGTTGAGGGCAGGGCGGCCGTCTCGATGCCGCTGCGCTGCTGCGTCCCGGCGTCGAGCGTGATTACCGGGTCTCCGCTCTTGCCGGAAACCCGAATTGGAACCTTGATGGAGCGTTCGCGCTGTGCCTCGACGGCCGCCTCGTTGCGCCCCTCAAGGATCCCCCAACCAAGGAGGCCACCGCACGCGGCAACAGCTGCCGCGACCAGCAACTTCACTGACCACGATCTCGGCGATTCCGTTCGCTTGCTCATCCAAAGCACCCGACGCGCACGCAAGCCCGTTCCGGGTCACCGGTCAAGTGTCGGCCCCGTTGTCGCCTTCGGTGAGCCCCGAATATTTTAGCCGAAAGACGTTTGCTTGGGTTGAGTGCGCGCCCCGGCGCGATGTAGGCAACAGCGTCCGAACCCGACTGCGGTCCGCCAGATTGTGGACCGCTCACCCCCTGAAAGCGGACATCATGACGTTTGCAGCTAGAGTCGGTTTGGGTCAAAACCGGAAAAGCTCAGTATGAGCAAATGTCGTCCGCTTCACCTCTGAAGGCGGACGATGCGCCGTGCGATCGGCATGTCCGTTTCGCCATAATTCGGAAGTCGCCCGCCTGCTTAGATGACATTGCCGGCGCGGTAGGGTATTTTCACTATCGCTCACGACGGGCATATGCCGGGACTGGGGCAATGGAAGTCATAACGACGCCGCGGTCTCTCATTCGCATGCTGATGCCAACGGGCCGTTTCCAAGCGCTATGAGGAGTTGCTTATGAGTAGTATGAATGAGCAAGACCCCCTCGATCCAAACGACCCCGCGTACTATGCGCCGCGCAGGCTGCGCGAGAGAGTAAGACCGGAGCCCTTCAGGTCCCCAATCTCCCATCCCCCTTCGCTCGACCCCGACGTGGTTGACGAGCCAGTCGGGCTCGCGCGGCGAGCCGCCTTGGTCACCGTCGCAGGTCGCTTCGCTGCAGTCGCCGGCGTCGTGATGGTCCTGGCGCTGTTCTTCATCTTTATACTGCCTGCTTCACGTCGATCGGACGCCGGCCTGGCCCCTCCCGAAATCACAGGCTCGACCAAGGCCGCTCCGTCTCAAGCCGGCCAGGCGGACAACGGATCGAAGCCCGCGATTGCAGAGTTTCGAGCCCTCCTCGCATCACCCCCGCCTAGCGCGCCTGCTACTCACGAGCAGTCCCAGCTGCTTCAGGAGTTTTTGCAATGGCGTCAAAAGGCCAACCCATCGCAATAGTACGACCACGACGGACAAGACGGCGATAGCGTCGAGCGGAATCGCGAGAAAAATCCCCGGCCGCGGCATCGCGACCGGGGATCTGCATCGAGGCTCGCGAACCTCGATCAATATTCGCAGACGTTGATGGTGCGCAGGCGATAGCCGAACGGGGTGGGTACGCGGCGCACCACATAGCAATCGTCGCCGCCGCCGATATAGCCGATGCCGAAGCCGTGGCCGAAATGGTGATGATGGAAGCCGCCGCCCCAGCCGCCACCCCATCCACCGCCCCACGAATGCGCGGAAGCGGCGGAGGGAGCCAGCGCGACGGCGCTGAGAGAAGCTGCGGCAACGAGTGCGAGAGTGAGTTTGCGTAACATGGTCGTTCTCCTTCGATGTGCGCCGTGGCGCGGGTTCAAGTTGTCGTCTTTCAGTCGGGTTGTCGTTTTCAGTCTTCCCCATCGCCCATCAGTCGCGGCCTTGCGAAGCGCGGTTCGCGAAAACAGCGTTGGAATCGCGGGGAATTTTCTGAACGATCGTTCAGGTGTGCGCTGGATCACACAGCCGGTCAGGCGGCTGCGATTTGCACATCGTTAACCAGCGCGGAGAGCGCCTTCGCATCGCTGACGGAGCGGACGATCATCGGCTCGCTGCGTCCGCGTATCTCGACTTGCTGCTGCGGCAGCGTATCTTCCGCGACGCCCGCGGTGATGCGGACTTCTTCAGAGACGATCGCTTCACAGCCGAGGCTCTTGGTCATGTCCTGCAGCCTTGCCGCGACATTGACGGCGTCGCCGAGCGCGGTGAACACCATGTGGTCGCGGTAGCCGATGTCGCCGATGATGACTTCGCCGCCGTGAATGCCGATGCCGAAGCGGATCGGCTCGCGCAGATCGTGGCTGAGGAACTGATTCAATTCGTCGACATTGACCGCGATCATCGCCGCCGCCCGCAGCGCCTGGCGGCAGGCGGTCTGCGGGTTTGTCGCCAGCCCGAACAGTGCCAGCTGTCCGTCGCCGACGAACTGGTTGGGCTGGCCGCCGCATTCGATCACGGCCTGCGACACCGCGCCGAGGAAGCGGTTGACGATGAACACGGTATCGAAGGGAAGCTGGTTTTCCGCGAGCCTGGTCGAGCCGCGCATGTCGACGAACATGCTGACGAGATAGCGCTCCTGGCCGATCCGGTGCGGATGCGAGGCGTGCGCGTTGGCCGACATCGCATGCGGCATGAACAGCTGGAAGAAGGAGAGGTCGGTCTCGGGGCGGAGCTGGCAGGCAAGCCGGATCGACGGGTCGGAGGCGCCGACGCGGTTGAGCACGAAGGCCTCGCGCGCCGACGGCTCCGGCAGCGCGCTACAGTCGCCGATCACGCGAATGCGGCAGGTGGAGCAGCGGGCGCGGCCGCCGCAGACGCTCGCATGCGGCACGTTGTAGCGCAGGCTCGCCTCGAGCACGCTCAGCCCCTTCGGCACCCGAACCGTCCGGCCATTGCCGTAAGACAAATTGATCATGCCGCCGCGCCGCTCCGCCAGCGCGCGCACGCCCCTTGCCAGCAGCACCAGTCCGAGCAGGCCGAAATAGCCGACCAGGAAATATTCGACGATGCTTTCCAGCACGTCCTGCTCGGCCGCCGTGCCGACCTGTTGCGGCCCCAGATTTTCTGCCCGCCACTCCTTGCTCTCGCTGTCGGCGACGACGCTGCGGCCGCCCTGATAGAGGCCAAGCATCGCCAGCGTCGGAATCAAGATTGCCGCGGCGAGCAGAAACGGCGCCGCGCGCTTGAAGAACGCCCGCATCCGCAGCCAGAAATAAAACCCGATGCAGCCGTGGATCCAGGCGATCAGCAGCACCGCGTACATCTGCACGATCTTGTACGGCCACACCACCCAATAGGCATAGAACACCTGCGGATAGAGCTTCTCATGGCCGAACAGGGTCTCGCCGAGCCGCACGCCGGTGATATGGGCGATGATCAGCGCGGGAATGCTCAACCCCAGCAGGAGCTGCAGCGGCTCGATCGCCTTCCAGCGGAATTGCCGGCGCTGGTAAAGCGCCCAGATCCCGAGACCGGCATGGACCAGCGCGGCGGTGTAGAAGGCGATCGCAACCGGGAGAAATTGCCAGAACACCGTGTGGTAGTAGACGCCGTCGGCAAGCGCATCCATCGAGATGTTGCCGAGCGCATGGTTGAGGAAATGGCTGACCAGATAGGCAAACAGCACCAGCCCGCAGGCCAGACGAACCTGACGGACGCCGACGCCGCGGAGGAGTTTTGTCAGTCGTTCCTGGGCAAGCCGGGCCATGCGATTCGGTTGGGCACTCATGGGGAATAGATCAGGGATAGTAGAGTTTAATTCCCTGGGGATCACAATATCCGAGTCGTCCCGGCGTTCGCCGGGACGACGCTGGAGACGTCAATCCAGCCGTGGCCAAACTCTCGGCGTTGACACCCCTTTCGGAGTCGGGGAAAAGGCCCCGTGACGATTGCCGCCCC
>JBGPSI010000023.1:0-38062 GCA_041490045.1 Bradyrhizobium sp. | reverse complement strand
CCCCTCCTCCAAACCGCCCGGCCCCATCACCATGAAGCACGGCCTCGAATACTTCCACGCCGCCACCGCCGGATGGAGCCTCAGAGATGTGTGCATGCCTTAGTGCTTTCGCAGGGACGACTCGCTATTAATCGGATCGCCTCCCTACTCCGCCGCGGCGATCCGGGGCCGGCCGACGAACCCGGTCTCGTCCCCAAACCGCTCGACCATGACCGCGGGCAGGTCCTTGGTCTTGCTGGTCACGCAGGCGCCCGAGCGCACGGCGTAGCGATCTTGATGCGCGAGATGCGCGGGCGGGCGGCCCTGCTGCAGCGCGCGGGCCGCATCCATCACCAGTTTGCGGAAATGCAGGATGCCGAGATCGGTCGGGCCGAGGTGCTCGCGGGTGCGGTCGGCGATCGGGCCCTGGCTGTCCTGCACGGCGGCGTCCTGCTCCGAGACGCCCTTGATGCCGGTATAGCTCTTTGTCTTTTGCAGCTTGCGATCCATCAGGTAGTCGTTCGACTTGTTGCGCAACGGAATATAATTGTCGTCGACATCCGATATGACGCCGTTGCCGGCGTCATAGGCGTCGCGCTCGGCCTGGGTCAGCGGCCGCTCCGGATTCCAGGCATAGGTATAGATCCAGCAATTGGTGTCGGTGACGGGGATAAAACTCTGGCCGAAGATGCTCTCGCCCGGCATCGCGCTCGGCGCGTAGGCATGCACCGGCATCAAAAATTGCGCGATGCGCCAGTAGATATTGTCGCTGCCGGTGAGCCGGCCGCCCGCGATCGTCAACCCCGCGTCATGCGGATTGATCTTGATCACCGGGCGAGGGTCCTCCGCGATCCAGCGCATATGATCGGAACTCATGCGCGCGATCGGATTGACGAAATGCTTCTTGATGTCGAGGATCTCGTTCTCCTCCTTGTCGAAGGAAAGATGCGCGAAGGTGAAATGCGCGGTGTCGATCGAGCCTTCCAGCGCCTGTACCCAGTTGCAGTCCTGCCATTTCTTCGAGACGTAGCGGTGCGAGGCCGGCACCAGCGCCATTTCCAGATCGGGCAATTTCGGGACCTCGCCCGCCGGGCCCATATAGGCCCAGACCATGTCGCCCCATTCGCGCACCGGATAGGATTTGATGCGGATCAGGTCTTTGGCGTTCAGGTCGGGATAGGACGTCGGCATGTCGATGCAGCGGCCGTCGGTGTCGAACTTCCAGCCGTGATAGACGCAGCGGATGCCGCATTCCTCAACGCGGCCGAGCCAGAGATTGGCGCCGCGATGGGGGCAATACTGGTCGACGACCCCGACGACGCCGCGCGAGTCGCGGAAGGCCAGCAACTCCTCGCCCATCACCACGATCTTTTTCGGCGGGCAGTCCGCTTCCGGCAATTCCTCCGACAGCAGCACCGGCAACCAGAAACGGCGCAGCAACTCGCCCATCCCCGTCCCCGCACCGCTTTCGGTCAGGAATTTATTGTCCTCTGCGCGGAGCATCGCCGTGTCCTCCCGAGCTTTTGTTTTTCTTTTACATCCATTAATTCAGACCGGCCTCTCCCCCTTCACCGTCACGCGCGTGCCTGAACGGGTGTGCGGCCAGTAATCCCACATCGCGCGGTGCTGGGTGCAGCGGTTGTCCCAGAACGCGATGGCGTTCTCGGTCCAGCGGAAGCGGCACTGGAACAGCGGGTTTTCGGCGTGCTGGTAGAGATAGCCGAGGATCGCGTCGCTCTCGTCGCGGGGGATGCCGAGGATGGCGCGGGTAAAACCGCGATTGACATAGAGCGCCTTCTTTCCCGTCACCGGATGGGTGCGCACGACGGGGTGTTCGGCGCGCGGGTAAGACGGCTTGTCGGCGACGCCGTAATTGTCGTAGAGCCCGCGATAGATGTGCTCGCCGTCATGCAGCGCGGTCAGCCCGTCGAGATAGGCCTTCATCCGGTCCGACAGCGATTCATAGGCGGCATACATGCTGGCGAACAGCGTGTCGCCGCCGCGCGGCGGGCACTGCCGGATGTAGAGAATCGAGCCCATCGGCGGCTCGACGTCGCAGGACACGTCGGTGTGCCAGCCCTCGCCATTGGCACGCGGGGAATCCTTGTCGGCATAGATCTTCATCAGTGCCGGATCCTCGCCCTCGCTGGGCGCGGCGGGATGGATGTGCAGCTCGCCAAACTTGCGGCCGAAGGCGAGATGCTGCTGGGGCGTGATGTGCTGATCGCGGAAAAAGATCACGAGATTTTCGGCGAGCGCGCGATGGATCTCGTCCATCTGGCGGTTGGAGCGGGAATCGTCCGAGACCAGTTTTTCGATATCGACGCCCGTTATCTCCGCGCCGATGATCGGGGTGAGCTTCTCGACCGCGATGGTCTCATAGGGCTCTTCTTCGCCCGATGTGTGGCGATAGCGCGGACCCTGCTTGCTGGCGAGCGAGCTCATGGGCGTTCTCCCGATACTTGTTGTTTTGCGCCATCGTAGCCCGGATGGCGCGAAGCGCAATCCGGGATTCATGGTCCGCGAGGGTCTTTGAGACGTCATTGCGAGCCAATGGGTTGCGCGAATGCGCGCCCGATGACAGGCTCCGCGAAGCAATCCATAGAGCAGCAAGAAAGAAAGCTGGATTGCTTCGTCGCTCCGCTCCTCGCAATGGCGGCGAGACATACCTGCGCGATCCCGCCGCATGTTTTGCGCGAGGTTTGGCCTGTTCGTTCGGCCCTCTTCGATCAGAGGGCGCAGGGAATGCCGGGCGCCCGATGCGCCCGCAAGCCGCGTGTGCAAGAATAGTGGTAGTGAGCACACGCGTTGGTCAGGTCACACCGGAATCGTCCGGCATTCCCCGCGCAATGGTTTTACGGCTTACTTCGTGCTCTCCCCGGCGACCGGCTCTTTTGCCACCGTCGCCCGCGGATCATTCCGCGAACTTGATGCCAGCATCGGGGCATCAGGACCACACGACTTCGCCGTCCGCATCAGCGCCATTCGTCAAAGGCGCCCTTGCGTCCACCGCATCCCGTCCCGCATTCGTGACGATCGCGAAACGCCCCTCGGAGTGGGACGGGACGGCGGCGGATAGGAAGGTGATTTGCGCCAACACGGAAGCAAAATATTTTTGCGCGGGGGGCTGGACAGGCAAATCACTGATTTGCCCGTCAGGCAGCCCGCGCAGGCACGTTACGTCCCGAGTGTCTCATCCAACAGTACCACTGGCACATCGACCTCATCTGCGCTGACGAGGCGGAAATAGTCCACGGCATCGACAGTGAGTCTGGACTGCGAAGCGGCGCGATGTCCTATTCCGGCATGCCCGCGATCCGGCAAGCTTGCGACAATCTTTCGATATCTTCCGCTCTGCGAAATTTGGTCTTGATTCTGGATATACGTAGGGCCGGTTTCAGTTGCACCAGGCGCGCGAAGATCCCTCGTGCTTCCTCAACCCGTCCAGACATCGCAAGGCATGCCGCCAGAATAAAATGTGCGTTCAGATAATTTGGCCGCTGCAGGACAGCAGACCTTGCCCAAGCTGCACCGTCGTCATACCGACCCGCCAGAAAATGAGCATATGCGATCCCGGTCTGGGCAAAAAACAGCAACGGATCCAGCGGACTTAAACGCACCGCGACATGGAATTGCTCGAGCGCCGCATCTACGTCGCCGAGCAAAAGGTGTTCCCCGCCGCGGGAATACCGTGCGATAGCGAGATTTGGGTCTAGATTTATCGCCCGTGAGAGGAGGGCTGCACCCTCCTCGACCTCACCCATTAGTTCAGAGATCACCTGTCCGGCCCTTGCGAGCACCGTTGGATCGTCTTTATCGAGCTCAATTGCGCGCTTTACGAGTCGCCCGGCTTCAACACGCTCCTGAGCAGCATCACTTCTCCAGCCGAAGACTTTTCTTTGCAGATAGGAATAAGCGCCAATCGCGTATGCTGCGGCGAATTCGGGATCGATCACGTTAGCGGCCTGGCTCAGTCTAAGCGCTTCAATATTCTGTTCGCGGGTGAATTGATAAAAGCTGGATAGCGCTCGAAGATAATAGTCATAGGCCTGAAGGCTTTCAGTCGGCTTTCGTTTCGCACGCTCGATTTCGGCGCGCTCCAGTTGAGGAAAGATTGCGCCAATCACACGGCTCGTTACTTGATCCTGCAGATCGAAAATATCTTCGAGTTGACTGTCGAACCGGTCCGCCCATAGATGTGCGCCTGTCGTAGCGTCTATCAACTGCCCGGTAATGCGGACGCGGTTTCCGGCCTTGCGTACACTGCCTTCGAGCACGTAGCGAACGCCGAGTTCATGCCCGACCTGTTTGATATCGACGATTTTGCCCTTGTAAGCAAAAGTGGAGTGCCGCGCGATGACGAAAAGCGATTTGGACCGCGACAGTCCGGTAATGATGTCCTCGACCATCCCGTCGGCAAAGTACTCCTGCTCCGGATCGTCGCTCATGTTCTGGAACGGCAATACGGCAATGGAAGGCCTGTCGGCGGGCGCGATGGCCGGGCTGCCCGCGACTGCCGCGCATGCGGACCCCGGAATTTCCACGACTGGCCCGACGAAACGAAAGCCCTTGCGCGGAAGTGTTTTGATGAGGCGCTGTTCATAGCCTGAATCGCCGACCACGCTTCGAGCGACATTCAGACGGGTCGTCAGTGCCGCATCGGAAACGACGCGGCCGTTCCAAATGGCGCTGATGAGATCATCTTTGCTGACGACGCGCCCCCTGTTGCGGAGCAGGTATTCGAGCAGGTCGAACACCTGTGGCGCAATGGAAACGACATCCGACCCGCGATACAGCTCGCGCCGGTCGGTATCGATTGCATAGCCCTCGAAGAGGTAGCGCAAGCTGCCATTCCCTTGGACGGCCTCCGATCGTCGAGGCTCCAGCACCGCTTGGAACGCAAAGATAAGCCGCCGGTGAGGAAAATGTAAGCCGGATGTCAAGCGCGCCGGCCCATGGCTTGGCACTCTCGTCCGGGCAGAAACAACACCCAGGAGGTACCGCGATGAGCACGACCTATGGTGCAACCGGGTCGGCACTGACCGCCGCATCGACGCGGCGCGTCTCCAGCTTTTTCAGGAGATATTGTGATGCGTTTCAGGAGCGGCGCAGACGCCGGAGGTTACAGGCCGCCTTGTGCGATCTAAGTGACAGGGAGCTAATGGATATCGGTACGACGCGCGGCGAGATCGAATACGTCGCCTCGAACCGAGATATCGATCCGCGAGGCATCCGATCTGCCGAACGAACGTTCGATGTCTGATCAGGGTTGGACATTGACCAGATGCACCCTTGCTCGGAGGCCGACTCCAGCATGGGTCAAAAGGCCGCATCGCCGAACGGCGCGAAAACCTTTTGGCGGCCGTGTGATCTGGCTCACCTCCTGTACGCGTACAGATGCCGTAGAAGGGTGTTCACGGCGATGATCAAACATGGAGTTCGATCATGCCCATTATTTTTGACGTGCTTTACCGCGAATATTGCCGTGCGCGCCTCGCCGAAATGCGGAAGCAACTCCTGCTTTGGCCTGGCACCCCGGCAGTTCCCGAAGAGAATTGCGAGGCCGGCCACCCCGACGACGCTGCTGATAGGGCTACAGGTCTAGGGTTCTCGCAGGAACGGGACAGCGACGCGGAAAGAAGCCATTCTTGAGCTTCGCGAAGCGCAATAAACTGCTGCTGGAATACGGTGAGAGTGGCCGGATCAGCACCATCCGGTGCTGAGCCGCCCTACTCCGCGGCCGTCTCGGCCGGAGCCTTCGCGCCCTTGCCGTAGCGCTGGTCGATATAGTCGATCACCAGCGCCTTGAAGTCGGCGGCAATCGTCGGGCCGCGCAAGGTGCGGAATTTCTGGCCGTCGACGAACACGGGGGCTGCCGGCGTCTCGCCGGTGCCGGGGAGCGAGATGCCGATATTGGCATGCTTGGATTCGCCGGGGCCGTTGACGATGCAGCCCATCACCGCGACGTTGAGTTCCTCGACGCCCGGATATTGCGTCTTCCAGCCCGGCATCTCGTCGCGGATGAAATCCTGGATCGAGCGCGCCAGTTCCTGGAAGGTGGTCGAGGTGGTGCGGCCGCAGCCCGGGCAGGCCGCGACCAGCGGCACGAAGGTGCGGAAGCCCATGGTCTGCAGCAATTCCTGCGCGACCTGCACTTCGAGGGTGCGATCGCCGCCGGGCTCCGGCGTCAGCGAAATCCGGATGGTGTCGCCGATGCCGTCCTGCAGCAGGATGCCGAGCGCGGCGGAGGAGGCGACGATGCCCTTCGAGCCCATGCCGGCTTCCGTCAATCCGAGATGGATGGCGTAATCCGATCGCGACGCCAGCACCTTGTAGACCGCGATCAGATCCTGCACTGCGGAGACTTTCGCCGACAGGATGATGCGATTTTTCGCCATGCCGAGTTCCTCGGCGCGCGCGGCCGACAGCAGCGCCGACTGCACCATCGCCTCGCGCGTCACCGCGCGGGCTTCGAGCGGCTCGGGCAGCTTGGCGTTGTCTTCCATCAGCCGGGTGAGCAGTTCCTGATCGAGCGAGCCCCAATTGGCGCCGATCCGCACCGGCTTGTTGTTCTTGTTCGCGATCTCGATGATGTCGGCGAATTGCGTGTCGCGCTTGTTCTTGAAGCCGACATTGCCGGGATTGATGCGGTATTTGTCGAGCGCCTCGGCGCAGGCCGGATAGTCGGCGAGCAGCTTGTGGCCGATATAATGGAAGTCGCCGATCAGGGGCGTGGTGACGCCGCGCTTGCGCAGACCGTCGCGGATATGCGGCACGGCGGCGGCGGCTTCCTCGCGGTCGACCGTGATCCGCACCAGTTCGGACCCGGCGCGCGAGAGCGCTGCGACCTGGGCGATGGTGCCTTCGACATCGGCGGTATCGGTGTTGGTCATCGACTGCACGACGATCGGCGCGCCGCCACCGACGGCGACATTGCCGACCATGACCTGGGTGGTTTTGTGCCGGGCGCTGGGGCCGGCGGCGTCATTCTCGGGCGGTTTTACGGGCTTGTTCATGGGGTCTCGAATATCAGGTTTTGGTGACATTCAGCAATGGATCAGTGGGAACCGGGACCACGGGATTGGGACGGTTAACGAGGTAAAGTCCGGCAATTACCAGAAGCGCCGCGGCGCCGAAGGCGAGCGTCAGCGTGTCATGCATGATGAAATAGCTAGCCACCACGCCAAACAAAGGGGTGATAAAGGTAAATGCTGACAATTTGCTGGCGGAGTAGGTCTTGACCAGCGCAAACCAGATCAAAAAGGTCAATCCGACCACCCAAACCGCCTGATAGACCATCAGTGTCAGCGCCAGGGGGCCGGGAACCCGGGTCAGGGTTTCGCCCGAAACCCACGCCGCGAACCCCAGAATCGGGACCGAGAGCGCCACCTGGTAGCCCAGTCCCTTTTCCGCGGGCGCATGCAACAGCGCCGAGGCCTTGACGATCAGCGTGGTCGCCGCCCACAGCGCACCGCCGGCGATAATCAGGAGGTCGCCGAGCAGCACCCTGCCGTCCACGTCGGCCTGGGGCACCCCGATCGCCAGCGCGACGCCGGCAAAGCACAGCGCAAGCCCGCCCCATTGCGAGGCGCGCAGCCGTTCGCCGAGAAACACATACGAGCCGAACGCCACGAAGAAGGGCGCGGTGTAGAGAAACACCACCGCCCGCGAGGCCGACGTCAGCAACAGGCCGCGATAGATCAGCACGAATTCGACGCCGAAGATGACGCCCGCCAGCAAGCCCGCGCGCAGCGTGCCGTCGCGCTCGAACAATTTCACGCCGCGCACCCTCGCGATCAGGAACAGCACGACCAGCGCGCCCGAGGAGCGGATCGTCGCCTGCAGCATCGGCGGAATGTCCGGCAGCGCCAGCTTGACGGCGATCTGGTTGAAGCCCCAGCTCAGGCACAGCATCAGCATCAGCGCGACCGCGCCGGGGGTCAGCGGCCGCCCGGCCGATGAAAGCGGTTGATTTGAAGACATGTTTCCTCATGGCAGGGCTTTTGGCACGGCTTTTCCGCCGTGTTGTTATTTTTTCTGGCAGTGCGCGCAAATGCCGGCGATCTCGACCACGGACAATTTTGGCGCAAAACCCAGCGCGCGCGCCGCTGCGTTGAGGCTCTGCGCCACCGGGGCCGCCGGAATTTCGCCGACTGACCCGCATTCGTCGCACATCAGGAACGCCACCATCGAAGCCGCGTCATGGTCGTGCGCGCAGGCGAGATAGGCGTTGCGGCTTTCGATCCGGTGGACGAGGCCGTTCTCCATCAGGAAATCGAGCGCGCGATACACCGTGATCGGCGCCGGCCGCGGCATCGACTTGGCGAGTTCGTCGATCACTTCATAGGCGCCGAGCGGCCGATGGCTGGACAACAGCGCCTGCAGCACCTGACGCCGGACCGGGGTGAATTTCTGCGCCCGCTGCTTGCATACCTTTTCGGCATGATCGATCGCGTCCGCGGTGCAGCGGCCGTGATCGTGATCGGGCGCGGGAAAGGTCGGTTTGGTCAGGGCCATGGGGGTCATGTAACGCGGCCGGTCCGGGCAGTCGAATCCGGCCGGACCGTTCGTACGGTTCAAATCATGTAGCATTTTACCCTGGCAATCCCAAATTCCACGTCTTTCCGGCGCTGCCCCGGGAACCGAGCCATGTGCTCCCAGCGGGGCAGGTCTCCTTAAACTTGCCATATCCTGTTCATAAGCTAGCTTATTATATCCAAAGCTTATGGAGACGACCCCCGATGGCCCGCGGCCCCGTGGATATGAACTTTTTGTTTACGCTCGGCGAATTGCAGCGCCTGGTGCGCGCCTATGCCGACAAGCAGGCGGCGCGTTACGGCATCACCCGCGCGCAATGGGCCGTTCTGGCCAAGGTGGAACGCAACGAGGGCCTGAAACAGTCCGAACTCGCCGAACAGATGGAGATGCAGCCGATCACGCTGACGCGGCTGATCGACAAGCTCTGCGACAGTGGCTGGATCGAGCGCCGTGGCGACGAGACCGATCGCCGCGTCAACCGGCTCTATCTGCGCAAGGCCGCCCGCCCGCTGCTCGGCAAACTGGGCGGACTGCGCTCCGAGCTGACCGCCACCGCGCTCGAAGGCATCAATCCGGCCGACGCCCACCGCCTGCTCGCCCAACTGGAGGCCATCAAGGAAAACGTGCGTAACGCCATACAGAACAATCCGGCGGAACCGCCGAAGAAGGAACAGCGCTATGGCTGATCCGATCCTGAAATTCCCACCGGAGCAGAAGGGCAATCCGCCCGGCAAACCCCGGATCAAAATCGCCGCCGAACCGCGCCGCCGCCTGATGGCCGGCATGCGCCGCTATCGCCGCACCTTGCTGCTGGTCGTGGTGCCGCTGGTGGCGCTGCTCGCGGGGCTGACCTTCTACCTCAATGGCGGGCGCTACGTGACCACCGACGACGCCTATGTCGGCGCGCAGAAAGTCCTGATCACGCCGGACATCTCCGGCAAGATCATCAATGTCGCCGTGAAGGAAGGCCAGCAGGTCGCGACCGGCGACGTCCTGTTCCGGATCGATCCGGTGCCGTTCGAATTGGCCGTGGCGCAGGCGCGCGCCAAGCTTGCAGATGCCAAGTCGAGCCACGACAATCTGGTCGCCAACGTCAAGCTTTATGGGCAGACGATCGACATCGTCAACGCCGGCATCGCGATCAAGCAGCGCGACGTCGACCGCAAGACGGCGCTGGTCAAGAACAATTTCGGCTCGCAACTTGATCTCGACAACAGCGCCACCGCCATGGTCACCGCGCAGGCGCAGCTGCAACTCGTCAAGCAGCAGCAATCCACCGCGCTCAACCAGCTGCTCGGCAATCCCGACCTGCCGCTCGAGCAGTTTCCGGCCTACATGCAGGCCAAGGCCGCGCTCGACGACGCCCAGCGCAACCTCGATCTGACCACCGTGCGCGCGCCGATGGCCGGCATCGCGACCCAGGTCGATCAGATCCAGCTCGGCCGCTTCATCGTGGCGGGCACGCCGGTGTTTTCGGTCATCGACACCTCGAAGCCCTGGGTCGACGCCAATCTGAAGGAAAGCGACTTCACCTACGTGGCGGTCGGCCAGACCGTCACCATCGACGTCGATGCGTTCCCCAATCACGCCTTCAAGGGCACGATCGGCTCGCTGAGCCCCGGCACCGGCGCGCAATTCGCGATCCTGCCGCCGCAGAACGCCACCGGCAATTTCGTCAAGGTGGTGCAGCGCGTGCCGGTACGGATCTATTTCGACACCAACGACAAATATGTGCGGAAGCTGAAGGCCGGCATGAGCGCCTATACCTCGATCGACACCGGCCATCGCCGTTCGCTGGCGGCGCTGTTCGGCTTCGCGCCGGCGTCGGCGGCGAAGGACGACTGAGCATGTCGGCGGCCGCAGCACCCGTCGCCGTTCCCGGCCTGCGCCGGAACATGGTGACGATCTGCGCCATGACCGCGACCATCATGCAGGCGCTGGACACCACCATCGCCAATGTCGCGCTGCCCTATATGCAGGGCTCGCTGTCGGCGTCGCAGGACCAGATCAACTGGGTGCTGACCTCCTACATCGTCGCCGCCGCGATCATGACCGCGCCGGTGGGCTGGATCGCCAACCGCTTCGGGCGCAAGCGCATCTTCATCCTGTGCTCGGGCGGTTTCACCGTCGCCTCGGTGCTGTGCGGGCTGGCGCAGGACATCAACCAGATGGTGCTGTTCCGCCTGCTGCAGGGTGTGTTCGGCGCGGCGCTGGTGCCGCTGTCGCAGGCGGTGATGCTGGACTCCTACGCGCTGCACGAGCGCCCCAAGGCGATGGCGATCTGGGGCATGGGCGTGATGATGGGTCCGATCATGGGGCCGTCGCTCGGCGCCTGGCTGACCGAGACCTATTCCTGGCACTGGGTGTTCTTCGTCAACCTGCCGTTCGGCATCTTCACCGTGCTTGGCCTCCTGGTGTTCATGGACGAGACGCAGAAGAACCGCGAGCTGCGTTTCGACTGGTTCGGTTTCGCGGCACTCGCCGTCGGCATCGGCAGCCTGCAGATCGCACTCGACCGCGGCGAACAGCTCGGCTGGCTGGAATCCAACGAGATCATCGCCGAGTTCATCATCTCAGGCATAGGCTTCTATTATTTCTTCGCCCATTCGCTGACGACCCCTACACCCTTCATCCAGTTCGCGATCTTCAAGGACAGAAACTTCATCGGCGGCTGCGTGTTCATGGCGGTGATGGGGCTCGTGCTGTTCTCGACCATGGCGCTGTCGTCGCCCTATCTGCAGAACGTGATCGGCTATCCCATCATCACCGCGGGCCTGTTGCTGGCGAGCCGCGGCTGCGGCACCTTCGTCGCCATGATGCTGGTCGGCCGCCTGATGCGGTATATCGAGGCCCGCACGCTGATCATCTCGGGGCTCAGTCTCACCTGCCTGTCGCTGTTCTACATGACCGGCTGGACCGACCAGACCGATGTAGAGACGATCGTCATCGTCAGCATCGCGCAGGGGTTCGGGTTTGGCCTCGTATTCGTGCCGCTCTCCACGGTGGCGTTCCTGACGCTGCCCAACCATCTGCGCACCGACGGCACCTCGATGCTGACTCTGATGCGCAACGTCGCGAGCTCGATCGGCATTTCCATCGTGATCGCGCAGCTGACGGAAGGATCGCGGCGGGTCTATGCGGTATTGAACGAGCACGTCACCCCGTTCAACCACGCCATGCAGATGCCCAATGTGCGCGGCATGATCGACATGAGCACCGACGCCGGCCGCGCCATGGCCGACGTCATGATCGCCGTGCAGGCGCAGATCATCGCGTTTTCGCAGGACTACCAGATGGTGATGGTGTTCACGCTGTGCGCGATCCCGCTCGCGATCATCATCGGCTCGACCAAGGTCGTCCTGCGCAAGCAGGCGGTGGCGCCGGAACATGCGGTGATCGAATAGACCGGCCGCGCGTGGCCATTGCGCACGCGCGACGGTATCGGCGTCGCCGGCTCCGCCCGGCTCAGCGGGCCTTCTTCTTTTTCTTGGCCTTCTTCACCACGGCCTTCTTGGCGGCCTTCTTCTTGGCCGGCTTCTTCGTCTTCTTGATCTTCAGGGCATTCGGCTTGTGTTTGACAAGGCCGAAGGCGGCCATCAGCGTATTGGATTTTTCAGTCGCGCTGGCGGGGAGGTCGGTGACGACGACGGTCGCCGAGAACGGGTCATCGCCCGGGCTCTTGCGAAACACACGAAACCGCGTCCTCGTCATCTTCGGGATCACCGTGCCGTCACCCTTGAAAAGCTCGGCCGTATCGCTTGCCGTGATGACGTGAATGAACACGTCGGGAGCGCTGGAGTCGGAGCAGAGGACGGAGCTGTCTTTTGCAATGCCACGCACCACTTCGGGATGGTCGCTTTTCAGAACGATCGTTTCGCTCATGACAATAATTCCCTTGATTGAAAAATGGCTTTGATCATCGGCTCGCGCGGCCGGTCGAGAATACCAGCACAATCTGTGGTGGCATGTCCAGTGCCGGCGTGCATGCGCAACCGGCGAGAAGCCGCCGCAAACGAGCCTGACGGCTTTTGCCTTTAGTTCAGCTTCTCGATCGCCATCGCGACGCCCTGGCCAACGCCGACGCACATGGTCGCGAGCGCGCGTTTGCCGCCGCGCTTCTCCATGCCGTGCACGGCCGTCATCGCCAGCCGCGCGCCGCTCATGCCGAGGGGATGACCGAGCGCGATGGCGCCGCCATGCGGGTTGACGAAATCGGCATCGTCCTTGACGCCGAGCTGGCGCAGGCAGGCGATGCCCTGGCTGGCGAAGGCCTCGTTGAGTTCGATCAGGTCGAAATCCCCGATCTTCAGGCCCAGCCGCTCCATCAGCTTGCGGGTTGCCGGCACCGGGCCGATACCCATGATGCGCGGCGGCACCGCGGCCGAGGCAAGGCCGAGAATACGCGCGCGCGGCGTCAGGCCGTGCTTCTTCACCGCCGCTTCCGAGGCGAGGATCATCGCAGCCGCCCCGTCATTGACGCCCGACGCATTGCCGGCGGTCACCGTGCCGGGATTGCGCACGATCGGCTTCAGCTTTGAAAGCCCCTCGAGCGTGGTCTCGGGCCGCGGATGCTCGTCCTTGTCGACGCTCACGGGTCCGGCCTTGCCGCCGGGCACCGAGACGGCCGTGATCTCCTCGGCGAAGTAGCCCGAGGCGATGGCCTGACCGGCGCGCTGCTGCGAGCGGATCGCGAACGCGTCCTGATCGGCGCGCGAGACCTGGAATTCCTCGGCGACGTTCTCGCCGGTCTCGGGCATCGCGTCGACGCCATATTGCGCCTTCATCAAGGGGTTGATGAAGCGCCAGCCGATGGTGGTGTCGAAGATTTCGGCCGAGCGCGAAAACGCTTCCGCGGCCTTGCCCATCACGAACGGCGCCCGCGTCATCGATTCGACGCCGCCGGCAATCGCGAAATCGATCTCGCCGGCGCGGATCGCGCGCCCGCCGGCGCCGACCGCATCCAGTCCCGACGCGCACAGGCGATTGAGCGTCTGGCCTGGAACCGTCTCCGGCATGCCCGCCAGCAACAGCGCCATCCGCGCCACGTTGCGGTTGTCCTCGCCGGCCTGGTTGGCGCAGCCGAAATAGACTTCGTCCACGGCCGACCAGTCGAGCCCGGGATGCCGCGCCATCAGGGCCTTGATCGGAGCGGCGGCCAGATCGTCGGCGCGCACCTTGGCGAGCGACCCGCCGAAGCGGCCGATCGGGGTCCTCACGGCATCGCAAATGAATACATCGCGCATTGAATCTCTCCCTAAATGCCGCGTTTTCTCAGCTCGACGGCCGGAACGATGGCGAGTTTTAGGAGCGGCCTCGCGGCAGGTCAATTGACGCTTTCGCTCCGGCGCCGCATTCGCGTGCGGTCCGTCATGCGCCAAGCTCCGAGGTGGCGCGCGCCGGCCCATCGAGGACGTGGAAAACACGCATTGCCGGGGCAAACCGATAGGACCGGAGGCTGAAATTTTGTAGTTTGCGCGGCCATGACAATCCAGCAACCCATTCCCGTTCCCCCGGATTCCACCCCGCCCGCCGAGGCGGCGGCGCGCGTCACGCCGATGATGGAACAATACCTGGAAATAAAGGCCGCCAATCCCGGGCTATTGCTGTTCTACCGGATGGGCGACTTTTACGAATTGTTCTTCGAGGACGCCGAGATCGCCTCGAAGGCGCTGGGCATCGTATTGACCAAACGCGGCAAGCATCAGGGCCTGGACATCCCGATGTGCGGCGTACCGGTGGAACGCTCCGAGGATTATCTGCATCGCCTGATCGCATCCGGCCATCGGGTCGCGGTGTGCGAACAGACGGAAGATCCGGCGGCGGCGCGGGCGCGCGGCAACAAGAGCGTGGTCAGCCGCGCCGTGGTGCGGCTGGTCACGCCGGGCACGCTGACCGAAGACACGCTGCTGGACGCGAAGACCAACAATTATCTGCTGGCGATCGCGCGCGCGAAGGCGTCTGCGGGAAGCGACCGCATCGGACTCGCCTGGATCGACATCTCCACCTCCGAATTCATCGTCACGGAATGCGCAACGGGCGAACTCGCCGCGACATTGGCGCGCATCAATCCCAACCAGGCGATCGTCACCGACGCGCTGTATGGCGATCCCGAACTCGGGCCGCTGTTGCGAGAATTGCCGGCGGTGACGCCGCTGACCCGCGATGTCTTCGACGGCGCCACCGCCGAACGCCGGCTGTGCGATTATTTCGCGGTCGCCACCATGGACGGGCTTTCGGCGATGTCGCGGCTGGAAGCAACCGCCGCCGCGGCCGCCGTCACCTATATCGACCGCACCCAGGTCGGAAAGCGCCCGCCGCTGCCGCCGCCATCGCGCGAGGCCGCCGGCACCACCATGGCGATCGACCCGGCCACCCGCGCCAATCTCGAACTGACGCGCACACTTTCCGGCGAGCGGCGCGGCTCGCTGCTCGACGCCATCGACTGCACCGTGACGGCGGCGGGATCGCGCCTTCTTGCACAAAGATTGGCGGCGCCGCTCACCGACGGCGCCGCCATCGCGCGGCGGCTCGATGCGATCGCGGCCTTCGTCGCCGACAGCGCCGCGCGCGACGACATTCGCACCACCCTCAAGGCGGCGCCCGACATGTCGCGCGCGCTGGCGCGATTGTCGGTCGGGCGGGGCGGCCCGCGCGACCTTGCGGCTCTTCGCGACGGCATTTTTGCGGCCGATGCGGCACTGGCGCGGCTTTCGCAGCTTGAAGCGCCGCCACAGGAAATTGCCGTCGTGATGGAAGCGCTGCGCCGTCCCTCGCGCGAACTGGCGCGCGAATTCGAGCGTGCGCTGGCCGAGCAGCTGCCATTGATCAAACGCGATGGCGGTTTTGTCCGCGAGGGTTATGAGGCAGCCCTCGACGAGTCCCGCAACCTGCGCGACGCCTCGCGTCTCGTCGTAGCCTCGATGCAGGCGCGCTACGCCGAGGCGACCTCCGTCAAGGGCCTGAAAATCCGCCACAACAATGTGCTCGGCTATTTCGTCGAGGTCACCGCGCAGCACGGCGACCGGCTGATGGCTCCGCCGCTGAACGCGACCTTCATCCATCGCCAGACGCTCGCCGGCCAGGTCCGCTTCACCACATCGGAGCTTGGCGAGATCGAAGCCAAGATCGCCAACGCCGGCGACCGCGCGCTCGGGCTGGAACTGGAGATCTTCGAGCGGCTCTGCGCACTGGCCATCGCCGCCAGCGACGACTTGCGCACCGCGGCGCATGCCTTCGCCATGCTCGATGTCGCGACCGCACTGGCAAAGCTCGCGGTCGACGACAATTACGTGCGACCCGAGGTCGACGCTTCGCTGGGTTTTGCGATCGAGGGTGGCCGGCATCCCGTGGTCGAGCAGGCGCTGAAGCGCGACGGCCAGCCGTTCATCGCCAACGCCTGCGACCTCTCGCCGGGGCCGGCACAGAAGTCCGGCCAGATCTGGCTGATCACCGGCCCCAACATGGCGGGCAAATCGACCTTCCTGCGGCAGAACGCCTTGATCGCGCTCTTGGCCCAGATCGGCAGCTTCGTGCCGGCGTCACGGGCGCGGATCGGTATCGTCGACCGGCTGTTCTCGCGCGTTGGCGCCGCCGACGATCTGGCGCGCGGCCGCTCCACCTTCATGGTGGAGATGGTGGAGACCGCCGTCATCCTCAACCAGGCCAGCGAACGCTCGCTGGTCATCCTTGACGAAATCGGACGCGGCACCGCGACCTTCGACGGGCTGTCGATCGCCTGGGCCGCGATCGAACATCTGCACGAGGCCAACCGCTGCCGCGCGCTGTTCGCCACCCATTACCATGAGCTCACCGCGCTCTCTGCAAAACTGCCGCGGCTGTTCAACGCCACCGTGCGGGTCAAGGAATGGCAGGGCGACGTGGTGTTCCTGCACGAGGTGCTGCCGGGCTCGGCCGACCGCTCCTACGGCATCCAGGTGGCGAAGCTCGCGGGCCTCCCCGCCCCGGTGATCGCGCGGGCCAAATCGGTGCTGGCAAAGCTGGAGGCACAGGACCGCGGCCAGACGGCGCGTGCGCTCGCCGACGATTTGCCCCTGTTCGCGGTGCCCTCGCGCGCCGCCACTGAAGTGGCGCCGCCGAGCGAGGCAGAAAGGCTTGTGGAAGCCGTCAAGGCGCTGCATCCCGACGAAATGTCGCCGCGCGAGGCGCTGGACGCGCTGTATGCGCTGAAGGCGAAGCTGCCGAAGCCCTGACCGTCATTCCGGGGCGATGCGGAGCATCGAACCCGGAATCTCGAGATTCCCCGATGCGCAATTGCGCATCTGAGGTCTGGTGCTAACGCACCATCCCGGAATGACGGCTCACGGCGAGCTTCCGCCGCCCGTTCCACCACAGCCCGAGATTCCAGCTCACGCAGGTCGCGAGCGCGAGGCTGAGCGCGACCGCCGAGCCGAACCGCGGCGCCGTGACGTTCAACACCGCGATCGCGATGCCGAATCCGATCAGGCCCCAGCCGCCATTGGCGATCACGGCCGCGGTCGGCTTGCCGCCGATGCGCGGATGCAGGATCAGCATCATGGAGGTGAACACCACCGGAAACAGCGCGATCATGCCGCTGACGCTGGGCCCGACCCAGCGCGACAGCGTGACGACGGTTGCGACCAGGGTCGCGACCAGCGAGGCGCGCAGCGGGATATCGTACCAGCGCCGGGTAATCAGCGGCATCTTGACGTGGCGGAAGCGCCGCAAGAGCGGCAGGCAGATCGCAAACGTGACCGCGTTTGCGATCAGGCCGCCTGCCAGCGACCAATGCACCGTCCGCGTCAACGCGGCTAGCGTAATCCACACCGCGACCGCGCCGCCGCAACTGACCAGCGCGTTGCGGCGCTGCGCCAGCACGACATAGGTCAGCGCCAGCCAGATCGTGGCGGCGTTGATCGGCAGGCTCGCCAGCGCGCCCTCGGCGATGAAGGCCGCGTCGTGATCGAGCGCGAGGAATACGTAAGAAGGCCCGGCCGAAATCGGCAATGTCGCAACCAGTGCGCCGATCACCGGGCCCGAACGCTCGGTGATGACGGAAGCCGACACCACGAAGGCGGCGGTGATCGCCATGCGCAGCGCCAAGGTCAGGATGAAGGCGATGTCGGGGGACATTCTTATCCGTCGTCCCGGCGAACGCCGGGACCCATCACCACAGGCGTTCGTGTCGCGCGAAAGCCGTCGGACAGCGGTTCTTGAAACGAGAGGGCACGGCGTCTGGATCCCGGCGTTCGCCGGGACGACGATGGGTGGGTGTTCTTCACACCCGTTGCATCGACACCGAGACCTTCGGGCCGTGCTTGATGGTCTGGTAGACCACGCAATAGCGTTCGCTGAGCTTCAGCAGCAGATCGAGTTTTTCCTGCGGCGCGTCGGTATCGACGTCGAAACGAAGCCGGATTTCAGCAAAACCGACCGGCGCCTCCTTGTCGATGCCGAGCGTGCCGCGGAAATCGAGATCGCCCTCGGCGGTGACGTTGCCCGCCCGTAGCGGCACCTCGATCGCGGTCGCCACCGATTTCAGCGTCACGCCGGCGCAGGCGACCAGCGCTTCGAGCAGCATGTCGCCGGAACACAATTCGAGCCCGGAACCTCCCGACCCCGGATGCAGACCTGCCACCGCCAGCGCGCGGCCGGTCTCGACCTTGCAGGCGATGCTTTCGTTCTCGATCGAGCCCCGCGCGGTCAGCGTAATCATCGCGGCCTTGGGGTCGGACTTGTAGCGCTCCTTGATCGGGGCCTGGGTGGCGCGGAGTGTGGCGGCGTCCATTTTGTTCTCTCCCGGATGCAATGGCTCATCGGATGTAATGAAAGACCGCGCCGATGTCACTACTCCGGTCGGGGGACCGATTCTTTCCGCTTCAAAAAGTCCGTTTTGTTTCAATATGTTAACTGGTAACTTGGGACGCGCCGTGATCTAAGCGCGAAAAATCCGGCGAGGACCAGCTGTTATCTCGGATTGTCCCGTGACAGCATTGGCGCTGTCCGATATCGGGGGTGTGATGGACAGTGTCGTGACCGAGAACCGGCCCGAAGCCGACGAACGTTTCGATAGCGCGCGGATCACCGCCGCGGTCGACGCGCTCGCCGAAAAGCATGCCGGCCACGAGGATGTGTTCCGCGCCGCCACGGCGCAGTACCTGAAGGCCGAGTTGGTCGCGGCGCGCGCCACCGCGCAAGCCGTGCTGCTGAAGGACCGCCACGGCCGGCGCTGCGCCGAACGGCTGTGCTTCGTGCAGGACGAAATCATCCGCATCCTGTTCTCGGCCGCCACGCGTCATCTCTACCGCTCGCCGATCCCCTCCGGCGCCGAGCGGATGGCGGTGGTCGCCACCGGCGGCTACGGCCGCGGGCTGATGGCGCCGGAATCCGACATCGACCTGTTGTTCATCCTGCCCTACAAGCAGACCGCCTGGGGCGAGCAGGTCGCCGAAGCGATTCTGTATTGCCTGTGGGACATGGGCCTGAAGGTCGGCCACGCCACGCGCTCGGTCGATGAATCGATCCGCCAGGCCCGCGGCGACATGACGATCCGCACCGCGATCCTGGAGACACGGTTTTTGACCGGCGACAAGCAGCTCTACGACGAGCTGGTGGACCGGTTCGACAAGGAAGTGGTGCAGGGCACCGCCGCGGAATTCGTCACCGCGAAGCTCGCCGAGCGCGAAGAGCGCCATCGCCGCGCCGGGCAATCGCGCTATCTGGTCGAGCCCAACGTCAAGGACGGCAAGGGCGGCCTGCGCGACCTGCATACGCTGTTCTGGATCGCGAAATACGTCTACCGGGTGCGCGAAACCGACGAACTGCTCGAGCGCGGCGTGTTCGACGCCCAGGAATACCGCACCTTCCGCCGCTGCGCCGATTTCCTGTGGTCGGTCCGCTGCAACATCCATTTCTTCTCCGGCCGCGCCGAAGAGCGGCTGTCGTTCGACATGCAGCGCGAAATCGCGATCCGGCTCGGCTATACCTCGCATCCCGGCATGCAGGATGTCGAACGCTTCATGAAGCACTACTTCCTGGTCGCCAAGGACGTCGGCGACCTCACCGCGATCCTGTGCGCCAAGCTGGAAGACCAGCAGGCGAAGCCCGCGCCGGTGCTGAGCCGGATGATGGCGCGGCTGCGGCCGAACCTGAACCGGCGGCGGGTGCCCGATAGCGATGATTTCATCGTCGACAACAACCGCATCAACCTCGCCGCGCCCGACGTCTTCAAGCACGACCCGGTCAATTTGATCCGGATCTTCCGGCTCGCGCAAAAGAACAATCTGGCGTTTCATCCCGACGCCATGCGCACGGTGACGCGGTCGCTCAGCCTGATCAACACCCAGCTGCGCGACGATCCCGAAGCCAACCGGCTGTTCATGGAGATCCTGACGTCGAACGACGCCGAAATCGTGCTGCGGCGCATGAACGAGACCGGCGTGCTCGGCCATTTCATCCGCGCCTTCGGCAAGATCGTGTCGATGATGCAGTTCAACATGTACCACCATTATACGGTGGACGAGCATCTGTTGCGCTGCGTCGGTTATCTGCAGGAGATCGAACGCGGCGGCAACGACGAATTCATCGTCGCCAGCGATTTGATGCGAAAGATTCGTCCCGAGCACCGCGCCGTGATCTACATCACCACGCTGTTGCACGACATCGCCAAGGGCCGCCCCGAGGATCACTCGATTGCCGGCGCCAAGGTGGCGCGGCGGCTGTGCCCGCGGCTCGGCTTCAACACTGCCGACACCGAGCTGATCGCCTGGCTGATCGAGCAGCATCTGACCATGTCCACGGTGGCGCAGTCGCGCGACCTCTCCGACCGCAAGACCATCGAGAATTTCGCCGCCGTGGTGCAGTCGGTCGAGCAGATGAAGCTCTTGACCATCCTGACCACCGCCGATATCCGCGGCGTCGGCCCCGGGGTCTGGAACGGCTGGAAGGCGCAGCTGTTGCGCACGCTGTATTACGAGACCGAGCCGGTGCTGACCGGCGGCTTCTCCGAGGTCAACCGCGCCCAGCGCATCGCGGTGGCGCAGGCGGAGTTTCGCGCGGCCTTTACCGAATGGCCGGAGCAGGAGCTCAACGCCTATGTCGCGCGGCACTATCCGGCGTACTGGCTCAAGGTCGAGCTGCCGCGCAAGATCCGCCACGCCCGCTTCCTGCGCGCCAGCGAACAGGCCGGCCACAAGCTCGCGATCAATGTCGGCTTCGACGAGGCGCGCGGCGTCACCGAATTGACCATCCTGGCGGTGGATCATCCGTGGCTCTTGTCGATCATCGCCGGCGCCTGTGCTTCTGCCGGCGCCAACATCGTCGACGCCCAGATCTACACCACCACCGACGGCCGCGCGCTCGACACCATCGCGATCTCGCGGGAATACGACCGCGACGAGGACGAGGGAAGGCGCGCGACGAGAATCGGCGAGATGATCGAGGACGTGCTGGAAGGCAAGCTGCGGCTGCCCGAAGTGGTGGCGCGCCGCGCCGCCGGACGCAAAGTACGGCCGTTCGTGGTCGAGCCGGAAGTCATCATCAACAATCAGTGGTCGGACCGCTACACGGTGATCGAGGTGTCCGGCCTCGACCGGCCCGGCCTGCTGTACGAACTGACCACCGCGATCTCGAAGCTCAACCTCAATATCGCCTCGGCCCATGTCGCGACCTTCGGCGAGCGCGCCCGCGACGTGTTCTACGTCACCGACCTCCTCGGCGCGCAGATCAACGCGCCGACGCGGCAGGCCGCGATCAAGAGCGCGCTGGTCCACCTGCTCGCCAACGATTCGGCGGTGGCGCAGCCGGCGGCGTAGCGGGATTCGAGTCGCATCCAGGAGAATCCATGCCGGCGACGATTGAGGCGTTTTACGATTTCAGATCGCCCTACGCTTACTTCGCCAACCATCGAATCCGCACGGGATCGTTCGTGCCGCCGTTCGCGGCCGAATGGCTTTGGCGGCCGGCATCGATCGACGTCCTCTTGAATCTCCAGGCCGGCCGGGATGCATGGGCGACCTATGCCGACCCGTTGTCCGGACCAAAACGCGCGCATCTGCTGACCGACGTTCGGCGCAACGCCGCCTTCTACAATGCGCCGCTGCGCGCACCGAAACCGCCGCGTCCCAATTCGATTCCAGCGCTTTGTACGGCTGCCTTGCTCGACCCTGAAGGCCATGAGGCCTTCAGGAACGCCGTCTTCGACGCGCTGTGGCAGCAGCAACGCGACATCGCGGATACGACCGTGCTGGAGGATTGCCTGACCCGCGCGGGCAGAGACCCCGGACTCCTGAGGCAGGCACTCACCGCGGAGGCGCGGGAAGCACTGGCCGACGAAACCCGGCGCGCCTACGCCAATGGCGTCTTTGGCGTGCCGAGCTTTGTTTGCAACAACGAATTATTCTTCGGCAACGACCGGCTGGACATGCTCGGCTGGCGTCTCGGCCAGGAGACCACCGGGGCCTAGAGGTCTGCCTGACTTGATCGCCGGTCCGAATTCGCCGCACGGTCCGTCATCAGGCCGCACGCCCTGCCGCCTTCAACATCACGCCTTCGTGCGCGAGCAGCCATCGCTTGCGATGCAGTCCGCCGCCGTAGCCGGTCAGCGAGCCGTTGGCGCCGATCACGCGATGACAGGGCACGACGATGCTGATGGGATTCGAGCCGTTGGCGTGGCCGACCGCGCGCACCGCCTGGGGCATGGCGAGCCGGGCCGCCAGCGCGCCGTAGCTCGTCGTGGTGCCCACGGGGATCGTCCGCAACGCGGTCCAGACCTTGCGCTGGAACGCGGTGCCGGCGACGCGCCATTTGATCGCATCGAGCGAAGCGAACTCGCCCGCGAAGTAGGCCGACAGCGCTGCCCGGATTTCGGCCGGAGCGCGCGCGCCTTGCAGCATCGCTTCGCCGTGCTGCAGCCGCAGCAACTGCCGCATGCGCGGCTCGTAGTCTTCCCAGTCCAGCGCACAGAGCGCGCCATCCGCGTCGGTGACGAGCAAGGCGGCGCCGATCGGCGTTTGCAACCGGTCGAGACCGAATGTTTCAGGCGGCTTTGCGTTCATGCCCGTCCCCGTGCGGAGCAAGATTCGGCTCTACCCCGGAATCTCGCCAAAGGTCTTGCCGACGGGAAGCGGCGCCAGCCGGATCAATCGGGAGTCCTTCACCGCCGCCTGCCGGTGTTTCACGGCCTCGCGATAGACGGGATCCCGGATCATTTCGACGAACGCGCCCACGCTGGGATATTCGGCGATGAAACAATGATCCCAGCGTTCGTCGGCCGGTCCGATCAGCATCAGTTCGAAGCGGCCTTGCCAGACCACCTTGCCGCCGAGCCTGGTGAATACCGGCCCGCTGTCGCGGCCGTAGGCCGCATAGGCTTCCGCACCGGTTGCATTCCGCCCATCGGGATAGGCGGCGCGGTCGAGCAGCCTGACCAGGTTGAGCATGTGGATCGGGCCTTCGCGATCATTGTCGCGAAACCGGGCGAACACTTCCTTGGTCGGATCGATATGGCCTGTCATGATTTTCCCCCTCGCGGCCGCTGCGAACGATCATGGTATGCGCTGCCGCGTGCTAGCATGGTTATCGGGATTTCTTTGGCTGCGTCTTAGGGGGAGAGCATCGTGAACGCAATCGCCAACGCATTGGTGACGCTGGTCGCCGCGCTGCATGTCTATTTTCTGGTGCTGGAGATGTTTCTCTGGACCAGGCCGCTGGGGCTGAAGACGTTTCGCAATTCGATCGAGAAGGCGACCGACTCGGCGGTGCTTGCCGCCAATCAGGGACTCTACAACGGCTTTCTCGCCGCCGGTCTGGTCTGGGGACTGCTGCAGGGCGTCCCCGCCTTCGCCTTTGAGATCAAGACGTTCTTTCTGCTCTGCGTGATCGTGGCCGGTGTCTATGGCGCGTTAACCGTCAGCCGCCGAATTCTCTACGTGCAGGCTGCGCCTGCGGCACTTGCCCTGATTCTGCTCTGGCTGGCGTAATTTCGTTCACCTTTTGGCCCGGCGTTATCTTGCATTGCGGCATCGTTTCCCCCACAATCCCAAGCAGCGATGGCGTCCGCGCGGTCCAAAAAAAGCCGGACGGACAAGACCATCGGCACAAGCATGACATGAGGGAACGCAGCGATATGAGGAATGGCTTTTTACATCTGGCTACCGCGACCGCACTGACCGTCGCGCTGTCGGCGTCGTCGGCCTACGCGCAGAAAAAATACGACACCGGGGCGACCGATACCGAGATCAAGATCGGCCAGACCAATCCGTTCAGCGGACCGGCCTCCGCCTATGCCACCATCGGCAAGACGCAGGCGGCCTATATCAAGATGATCAACGACCAGGGCGGCGTGAACGGCCGCAAGATCAATTTGATCCAGTATGACGACGCCTACAGCCCGCCGAAGGCCGTCGAGCAGGTGCGCAAGCTGGTCGAGAGCGACGAAGTGCTGTTCACCTTCCAGATCCTCGGCACGCCCTCGAACGCAGCCGTGCAGAAATACCTCAATGCCAAGAAGGTACCGCAGCTGTTCGCCGCCACCGGCGCGTCGAAGTTCACCGATCCGAAGAACTTCCCGTGGACGATGGGATTCAACCCCAACTACTTCGTCGAGGGCCGCATCTACGGCCAGTACATCATCAAGAACTATCCGAATGCCAAGGTCGGAATCCTCTATCAGAACGACGACCTCGGCAAAGACTACCTGAACGGCATCAAGGCCGGTCTCGGCGACAAGGCCGCGAGCATGGTGGTGGCCGAGGCCTCCTACGAGGTCTCCGATCCGACCATCGATTCGCAGATTCTCAAGATCAAGTCGGCCGGTGCGGACCTGTTCTTCAGCGCATCGACGCCGAAGCAGGCGGCGCAGGCGATCAAGAAGATCGCCGAGCTCGACTGGCATCCGGTGCACATCCTCGACATCAACGCCACCTCGGTCGGCGCGGTGATGAAGCCGGCGGGACTCGAGGCCTCCAAGGGCGTGATCAGCGTCAACTACGGCAAGGATCCGCTCGATCCGACCTGGAAGGACGATCCCGGCATGAAGAAGTATTTCGCGTTCATGGCGAAATACTACCCCGATGGCGACAAGGACTCGAGCTTCAACTCCTATGGCTACTCGACCACGCAGCTGCTGATTCACGTCCTCAAAGCGTGCGGCGACAACCTGACGCGCGAGAACGTCATGAAGCAGGCCACCAGCCTGAAGAACGTGCAACTCGACCTGTCGCTGCCCGGCATCGTGGCCAACACCTCGCCTACCGACTATCGCGTCAACAAGCAGTTGCAGATGATGAAGTTCAACGGCGAGCGCTGGGAACTGTTTGGCCCGATTCTGGAAGATTCCGGCCCGGCCGGCTAGAGCATGATCGGTTCTGATTGAATCAGAACCGAAGCTCTAGATTCTTGTTTTGACGCGTTTTCTTCACGCGAACCGGCATCCGCTTCGCTCGAAAACGCTCTGGAACCGTGCTGCAAAGTCGAGAGATCGGCGGCCGCCTTGGCCGCCGATTTTTTTGCCTGTTGGTCTCGCCGCCCGGCCGCCGGAACCGCGTCACCGCCGCAGCTCCTAATCCTGCGTTAACCTTTGGGTAACCGGCCCTTAAACCGCAAACGCTAGGCTGCGATGGGACCGGTGCGGGCGTTTGCGTATGGCGTGGGGACGACGGAAGAGCGGCGGACGCAAGGAGCCGCAATTCGGGCTCGGCGCCTCGCTGGCGGAATTGCGCCTCGGCCCGCAGGACCGTGTCACGGCCGCCGACGATGAAAAGCCGAAGAAATCATCTGCCAGACGCAAACCGCTCGAGCCGGAGGACGAAGACGAGGCTCCGCCCGAACGCAAGCCGAAGGCCGCCCGCGTGAGCCGCAGGCGCAAATCGCGGGGCCGCGCGCGCGTCGGGCTGTTCCGGCTGTTCTATTGGGGCGCGGTGCTCGGCCTGTGGGCGGCGATTGCTGTCGTCGGCGCCGTGGTTTGGGCCGGCGCGCATCTGCCGCCGATCCAGGCGCTTGAAATTCCGAAACGGCCGCCGACGATTCAGATCGCCGGCCTCGACGGCAGCGTGCTGGCGACCCGCGGCGAAATGGCCGGCGCCAATGTTTCGCTGAAGGACCTGCCGCCCTATTTGCCGAAGGCCTTCATCGCCATCGAAGACCGAAGATTCTATTCGCATTACGGCGTCGACCCCTGGGGCATTTTGCGCGCCGCGGTCGCGAACATACTGCATCGCGGCGTCTCGCAGGGCGGCTCGACGCTGACCCAGCAGCTCGCCAAGAATTTGTTTTTGACGCAGGAGCGCACGCTGCAACGCAAGTTGCAGGAAGTCGAGCTCGCGCTCTGGCTGGAGCGCAAACATTCCAAGGCGGAGATTCTCGAACTCTACCTAAACCGGGTCTATTTCGGCTCCGGCGCCTATGGCGTCGAGGCCGCCGCGCAGCGCTATTTCGGCAAGTCGGCCAAGAACGTGACGCTGGCGGAGGCCGCGATGCTCGCGGGGCTCGTCAAGTCGCCGTCGCGGCTGGCACCGAACCGCAATCCCGAAGGCGCCGAAAAGCGCGCGCAAGTGGTGCTCGCGGCGATGGCGGACGCCAAATTCATCACCCAGGCGCAGGCGCGGGCCTCGATCGGGCATCCCTCCTATAATGTGAAGGCGGCGGGCGCCGGCACCATCAATTACGTGGCGGACTGGATCGGCGAGGTGCTCGACGACCTCGTCGGACAGATCGACCAGAACATCGTGGTCGAAACCACCATCGATCCGAAACTGCAGGCGGTCGCCGAAGCCGCTGTGATCGATGAACTCGCGGCCAAGAGCGTCAAATTCAATGTCAGCCAGGGCGCGCTGGTGGCGATGACGCCGGACGGCGCGGTGCGCGCCATGGTCGGCGGCCGCAACTATGCGGAAAGCCAGTACAACCGCGCCGTCACGGCCAAGCGGCAGCCGGGTTCGGCGTTCAAGCCGTTCGTCTATCTCACCGCGATCGAGGCCGGGTTGACGCCGGAAACGATCCGGCAGGATGCGCCGCTGGACGTCAAGGGATGGAAGCCGGAAAATTACAGCCGCGAATATTTCGGCGCGGTCACGCTGACGCAGGCGCTGGCGATGTCGCTCAACACGGTCGCGGTGCGGCTGGGACTGGAAGTGGGACCGAAGAACGTGGTGCGCACCGCGCACCGGCTCGGCATCTCCTCGCGGCTCGACGCCAATGCCTCGATCGCGCTCGGCACCTCGGAGGTCTCGCTGCTGGAACTGGTCGGCGCCTATGCGCCGTTCGCCAATGGCGGCCAGGGCGTCTCGCCCCATGTCGTGACGAGGATCCGCACTGACGGCGGCAAGGTTTTGTACGCGAGGCAGCCCGACCAGCTCGGCCAGGTGATCGAACCGCGCCACGTCGCAATGATGAACACCATGATGCAGGAGACGCTGCTCTCGGGCACCGCGCACAAAGCGGAACTTCCGGGCTGGATGGCCGCCGGCAAGACCGGCACCAGCCAGGATTTCCGCGACGCCTGGTTCATCGGCTACACCGCCAATCTCGTCACCGGCGTCTGGCTTGGCAATGACGACAATTCGCCGACCAAAAAGGCCACCGGCGGCGGCCTGCCGGTGGAAGTCTGGACCCGCTTCATGAAAGCGGCGCATCAGGGCGTACCGGTCGCGGCGTTGCCGAATTCGCAAGGGATCGGCTTCTCGAACCTGATGCAGGCGGCCTCGCAAATCAGCCCGCCGTCCGCGCACGCGCCGGGTCCGCTCGCGCCGCTTGCTTCCGGTGCCGGGAACCGGCCTGCGCCGACGCGCACATCGGCACGCCCGGAACCGGCCGCGGGACTGGACGGCTGGCTGGTGGATCGGCTGTTCGGGCGATAGCAGGGCGCTAGTGGCCTTATCGGGACGGCGATCAGAGACCGGTTCGCGCCAGCACGTCGTTGATCGCAAATGATGCCGCGGCATCGGCGGCGCAGCTACCACCCCGCGCAAAGATGCAGACCTCGGAACCGCCGACATCCGCGCATCCGCGCGGGGTAAAACTTTCGGGCAATTCCTTTTCCACCGAACGATGCGCCAGAATGCGATTGAAGGCCGGCGACGCGGTGGAGGCTGCCGCCGCCAAATGGCCGCCGGCCAGCGGATCGGTCGAATAAAGCGCGAACAAGCGCGCGTTACCGGCGAGACGATCCTTTCCCGGCAGCAAAAAGAACGGCGTGTCGTAGAGCGCCAGGCCGCACATCTGCGAATCGGCCCTGAGCGCCGAGGCCAGCTTTGCCGCGCCGATTCCGCGGTTCCAATATTCCGGCATTGAGCCGGTTGCGGCGAGCACGGCGGAAACACCGATCCAGCCGCCGACGATCAGCGGTGCCGCAAACCGGCGGCCTGAAGGCCTGTTCCGGAGTGCCATCATCCAGTCGACCGAGCCGAGGGCTGCGACGATGACCAGCAGCACGACCGACAGAAAGATGAAGCGATATTCCTTGTGACCGATCAGGCTGTGAAACGCGATGTTGACGAGCGCGGCCCACAGCAGCAGCGGCGCATGCCGCCACCCCCTGAAGACCGCGAACGACAGCGGCACAAGGGCGATCGACCACATCAACCAGAAGCAATCGATATAGGCGGTGGCAGGCATCACCCCGAATTCGGCGGCGCGATCGTGCAGCAGGTTTTGCCCGATGTTCGCGGCAAACCAGCTGAAGGGAACCGCGCCGTGCGCCGCATCGACGGCCGCGCTCAGGGCCATGATGGCGATACCGCCTGCCATGACCGGCAACATGCGGCTGCGGTGCTGCCAGCAGGCGCCGATCGCAAGTGTTGCTACGGCCGGCGCGTATTGGAAGCGAAACAGCACGGCCAACGCCAGCAACGCGCCGCCGCCCAGCAGGTCCCGCCGTGACGGAGAAGGCCGGGTGAGCAGCAGCACCGCGGGCAGGATGACCGCGGTCGCCAGAGGTTCGCCCAGTGTGTGCGGCGCGAAATAGACAAATTCGAACCAGACCGCGGCAACGAGACCGGCGATAACCGCATGCGTTCGGGACACGCGTGCGCCGAATGCAAAGGCAGACACAACGATCGAGAGCGAGGCGATCGCGGCGACGAGACGCGGCAGGATGAACGCACCTGTCCCGCCCGGAACGATCCAGTCGCCGAGCGCGACCGGGCCGGCCATCATGCCCGGCAAGAGCCAGCTCCGCACGCCCTCGCGCCATTCCCAGGACACGATGCCGTCATGGCCGAGCATGCGCCAAGCCGGCTCGAGATACTGGAAGATCTCGTCGGGGTGATGGAAGTTGGGCCAGAAGGCCAGCGGCAGCCGGATCACTGCTGCGAGCAGCACGATCGCGGCCAGCGGATGCGTCCGCACCCATGCCAACATCTGATCGTTGGTGCCGCTGCGCCCTGCCGCGGCATTCGTCATCGTCATGGCCGGTCGCCCTGAGCTCGACGGGAGGTGTGCTTCGCCCGCGCGACTATCGCCGCGAAGCGGTTAACGCAGCGTCACCGCGGCGGTCCGGTTTTTCGGTCGCGCTGGGACGGCGTCGACGGCGCATGATCCGGGCCTCGTCGTGCCTGCAGGGCTAATGTCTTGATATGGTTTGGGGATCAGAGTGCGCGGATGTGAGCCCGCGCCAACTCAGTCCTGGATGCCGTAGCGATGCAGGTCGTTGCCGGACGTATCGAGCCAGGTCTTGGCACGCTCGACATGACCGCAGACCCGGGCAACCACCTTCCAGAACCGCGGCGAATGGTTCATCTCGACCAGATGCGCCACTTCGTGTGCGGCGAGATAGTCGAGCACGTAGGGCGGCGCGAGGATCAGCCGCCACGAAAACGACAGCGAGCCCGCCGACGTGCACGAGCCCCAGCGGCTCGACTGGTCGCGGATCGACAGCCGCCTTACCCTGACGTTGAGCGCTTCGGCGTAGTATTGCGCCGCCTTGTGCAGGTCGCGGCGGACTTCGCGCTTCAGGTAATCGTGCACCCGCCGTTCGATATGCTCGGGCCCGCCCGCCACGCACAGAATCCGCTCGCCGCTGTCGCGTATTTCCGTCCACACCGTGCCGCGCTGACCGGCGCGATGCACGATCTTGTGCGCGACGCCGCGCAGCGGCACCACGGTGCCCGGCAGAAACGGCGCCGCCTTCGGCAAACGGCCGAGGCGCGCGGCGATCCAGCCGCCGTGACGCTGCGCGAAGTCCTTGGCGTCGGCGATGGTGCCGCGCGGCGGCATGGTCAGGATCGCTTCGCGGTCGCTTGGATGAATGCGCAAGGTATAGCGGCGCGCACGGCGGTGCCGGCGCAGCCGGACCGAGTAGATCTGCGAGCCGTGCTTGACCAAAAGACGGGATGGTTCGTAAGGCCGCCGATAAAGGAGGGCGCGAGTGGCCATGTCTGCGATTCCGGGGATCAGAAGTTCGCCCGGATTCTGCCATATCCGCCGCCAGTGAAAGCGCTCGGCGCAAAAACAAATCATTTGCCCAATATACAGGGGCTAATCGGTTAATCGCCCCTACAGGATGGGCCTGGAACAAAAAATTTCAGCTCAAAAACCACTCCAACGACCCCCTTAAGGAATGAGGTCACACTCATTCCTTCCGAGGGTCGGGAATCGGGGTTTGCGCAGGCCAATTCGGGGGGTTAACGCCCCGCCGAATCGACCTCAATCCTGGCTTTCAGCGGCGATTCGCGCGGAAAGAATGCTTCAAGCGACGTTTTATTCAGCGGCAGAGATCGAAGGCTTCACGGAAACCAGCGAAGGCTTCACGTTCGCCGCCGACATCATGAAATCGCAGATGCGCGGCACGATTTCCGACTTGAAACGGGAGCCGTTGAACACGCCGTAGTGGCCAACGCCCTTCTGCACGTAGTGCACCCGGCGATGACTGGGGATCGAACTGCACAATTCGTGCGTCGCTTCGGTCTGTCCGAGCCCGGAAATGTCGTCGTTCTCGCCTTCCACCGTCATCAGCGCCACGCGCGTGACCTTGGATGGATCGACCAGCTTGCCGCGATGGGTCATCTCGCCCTTCGGCAAGGCATGCTTGACGAACACGGTATCGACGGTCTGCAGGTAATACTCGGCCGACAGATCCATGACGGCGAGATATTCGTCGTAGAAATCGCGGTGCTTGTCGACCAGATCGCCGTCGCCCTTCACCAGATTCTTGAACAGATTCTTGTGGGCGTCCGTATGTCGGTCGAAGTTCATGCTGATGAAACCGCTGAGCTGCAGGAATCCCGGATAGACATCGCGCATCACGCCCGGATGCGGAAACGGCACCTTGGTGATGACGTGCGCGCGAAACCAGTCGATGCCGCGTTCGGCGGCGAGGTTGTTGACGGCCGTCGGATTGCGACGGGTATCGATCGGGCCGCCCATCAGAGTCATCGACAGCGGAACGAAGGGATCGCGCTCGGCCTCCATGACGGAAACCGCCGCCACCACCGGCACCGAGGGCTGGCAGACCGCGATCACGTGCATGTTGCCGCCGAGCTCGTGCAGCATCTCGATGAGATAATCGACATAGTCGTCGAGATCGAAACGGCCCTCGGTCAGCGGCACCATCCGGGCATCGGCCCAGTCGGTGATGTAGACCTCATGGGTCGGGAGGAAGGCTTCGACGGTGCCGCGCAACAGCGTCGCGTAATGGCCGGACATCGGCGCCACGATCAGGACCCGCGGCTGGGGGCTGCGAAGCGGCCGGGTCAGCTTGCGATCGAAGTACAAGAGGCGACAGAACGGCTTTTCCCAGACCACGCGGATATCGATCGGCGTGCGCACGCCGTTGACTTCGGTGTCGTTGAGGCCCCATTCGGGCTTGCCATAGCGGCGCGTGGTGCGCTCGAATAATTCGCAGCCGGCGGCGATCGATTTGCCGAGTTCGGTTTGCGACCACGGATTGAGCGGATTCTGAAACAGAATTTTGGTCGCATCGGTCACGGCTCGCGCCGGATTGAGCGACGCGTGCGCCATTTCGTACATCCAGTACATCGGCGTGGTAAGCGCCGGGCTGCCTTCGGCTACCAGAGGCGGTGCGCCGCCGAACTCACCAATTGGCATTGATTCCTCGCCTGTTTTGCAACGCAGCATAGTGCCGAATGCGTAATAAAGCGTCAATGGATAGATCGGTAAATCTACGCGGCCTACAAGGCGAAAACCTTCATTTCCATGGGATAAGTGAGTTATTCACCACCCTGGAGCAGCGAGCCGTGGCGGCGGGCGCTGCGTAAAAGCGCAAGAAATGCCGCAAATGACGCCAGCAGGAGCACCGCGTTGATGGTGAGCGCCTCGACCATCAGGTCGGCCCGAAACACATGGTCGATCAAAAGCGCCCGCATGCCCTCGAACACATAGGTCGGCGGCAGCGTCCAGGCGACATATTGCAGCCAGTGCGGCAGCACCGTCACCGGATAATAGATGCAGGCGAGCGGCATCAGCGCGAACATCAGCGTCCAGACGATGCTTTCGGCGCCCAGCCCATTGCGCAGCACCAGCCCGGAGACGAAAATGCCGACCGACCAGCTGGTGAAAATCAGGTTGCAGAAGAAGGCGATCAGCGGCAGCCCGATGCCGTAGAAATTGAAGCGGAACAGGGCCATCGCCAGCAGCGTCATCGGGATGACCCCGATCGCGAGCCGGATCAGGCTCATCACCATCAGCGAGATCAGAAACTCGATCGGCTTCAACGGGCTCATCAAGAGATTGCCGAGATTGCGCGCCCACATTTCCTCGAGAAACGAGATCGAGAAACCGAGCTGGCCGCGAAACAGGATGTCCCACAGGATCACCGCGCCGATCAGGGTGCCGCCGGCGCGCGCAAAGAACCCGGCATTCTGCGCGATGTAGGTCTGCAGAAAGCCCCAGGTGATGATCTGCAACGCCGGCCAATAGAGCAATTCCAGGAGCCGCGGCCACGACGAAAGCAACAGATACCAGTAGCGCAGGATCATCGCCTGGATGCGATGCGGCGCGATATCCAGGTGGATGGCGAGCCGGTTCACGGCGTGGTCTCCTGCGCCCGGCCGCGCGCGACGTCGAGAAACACTTCCTCCAGCGTCGCGCGGTTATAGCGGGCCATGATCTCGTTCGGGCTGTCGTCGTCCTCGATGCGGCCGCGCTTCATGATGATGACGCGGTCGCACAGCCGCTCCACCTCGAGCATGTTGTGCGACGCCAGCAGAATGGTTGCGCCGCGGGCCTTGCGGTAGGTCAGCAGGTGCTGGCGGATCCAGTCGGCGGTATCGGGATCGAGCGACGCCGTCGGCTCGTCCAGCAGCAGCAATTCGGGCCGGTTGATCAGCGCCTTCGCCAGCGCGACGCGGGTCTTCTGCCCGGCGGAGAGTTTTCCGTTGGCGCGGTCGAGGAATTCGCCGAGATCCAGATCGGCGGCGAGCTCCGCGATGCGCTCGCGCAAGTTTGGCACCGCGTAGAGCCGGCCGAAAATCGTCAGATTCTGGCGCACCGTGAGCCGCATCGGCATGTCGACATAGGGGCTTTCGAAATTCATCCTGCCGAGCACCTCGGCGCTCTGCTCGGGCATCCGATAGCCCAGCACCCGGATGCTTCCCGATGTCGGCAGCACCAGCCCCATGATCATGGCAATCGTCGTGGTCTTGCCGGCGCCGTTGCCGCCGAGCAGCCCGGTCACGCTGCCGCGCGCGATGCGGAACGAGACGTCGTCGACGGCGCGGGTGGTTTTGTAGACCTTGACGAGGTGTTCGACCTCGATCGCCGCCGACGCGGTCGGATCGGCGGCGGGTAAAGGCAACGAGGCTGCGCCGTCATTCATCATGCGGACCGTTCCTTCGGCGGTTCCCACGGCTGCTGCTTGGGCCATTGCCGCGGCAAGCGCAAGGCATTGGACCATGCCCCGCCGGCGCCTGGCAAATTTGTGGTCCGGACCCCGCGCGGCTAGAGTTCCGCCCATGACCGAAATCGCCGTCTCCGATTTTCGCCATCCGCGCCGCTACGTCCGTCTGGACACGATCCTGCGACTGCGCTGGCTCGCGGTGCTGGGGCAACTCGTCGCCATTTTCATCGTCGTGCAGGGGCTCGAATTCGACGTCGCGGTCGTCCCCTGCGTCACCATTGTCGGCCTGTCGGCGCTGCTCAACCTCGTGCTGCAGATCGCCTTCAACCCGATGCAGCGGCTGGAGCCGGTCTATGCGGCCGCGCTGCTTGCGATCAACATCGTCGAGTTGGCGGGTCTCTTGTATTTCACCGGGGGCCTGGAGAATCCGTTTTCATTCATGTTTCTGGCCCCGGTCCTGATTTCGGCAACGGCGCTGCCGGTACGGCTGACGATAGCACTCGGGCTGTTGGCGGTGGCCTGCGCCTCGGTGCTGGTGTTCTTCCATCTGCCGCTGCCCTGGGACAGCGACGAACCGCTGGTGCTGCCGCCGATCTATCTGGTCGGCGTCTGGCTCTCGATCGTGCTCGCGATCGGGGTCACCAGTCTCTATGCGTTCCAGGTCACCGAGGAAGCCCGCAAGCTGTCGGACGCGCTGGCGGCGACGGAACTGGTTCTGACCCGCGAACAGCACCTCACGCAACTGGACGGCCTGGCCGCCGCGGCCGCGCACGAACTCGGCACGCCGCTGTCGACCATCTTCCTGATCTCGCGCGAACTGGAGAAGAGCCTGCAGGACAACAGCCAGGTCGCGGGCGACATCAAGACCTTGCGCGAACAGGCGCAGCGCTGCCGCGATATCCTGGCCAAGATCACGCAACTCTCCGCAACCGGCGCGCCGTTCGACCGCATGCCATTGTCGACGCTGATCGAGGAAATCGTGGCGCCGCATCGCGATTTCGGAGTCGCGATCAAGGTGCGGATCGCGGTCGCCGGCACCAGCGAACCGGTCGGCACCCGCAATCCGGCGATCCTCTACGGTGTCGGCAACATCCTGGAAAACGCGGTCGATTTCGCGCGAACGACGGTGGAGGTGAACGCGTGGTGGAACAGCGATACCGTCGAGATCGTCATTTCCGACGACGGACCGGGGTTTGCGCCCGACATCATCAAGCGAATCGGCGAACCCTATCTGTCGCGGCGGCGCAGCCCGGACGACCTCCAAAGCGGGCATCGCGGCCTCGGCCTCGGGGTGTTTATCGCCCGCACGCTCATGGAGCGCACCGGCGCCAAAGTCTCCTTCACCAACCGGATCTTTCCGGACCACGGCGCCGTGGTCCAGATCGCGTGGCCGCGCCAGCGCTTCGAAGCCGGCGAAATATCAACCGAACCAGTATCTTAGTCGGGTCGCAGGCCAATGTCGGGGTGCGCGACCTTGTGCGGCCTTGGCAGCGCCGCGCCGGAACGCCATATGATCTGACATCCGATCTCAGGGGATAACAACCGTGAATGCCATCGCCGAACTGACCGGCCACACCGACCGCTCGCTCCTGATCGTGGAGGACGACAAGCCGTTCCTGGAGCGCCTTTCCCGCGCCATGGAAACCCGCGGCTTCACCGTGACGTCCTGCGACAGCGTCAGCGATGGACTGGCCCAGATCGGCAAGGCCGCGCCTGCTTTCGCGGTGGTCGATCTGCGGCTCGGCGACGGCAATGGCCTTGATGTGGTATCGGCACTGAAGCGCAAGCGCCCCGAGGCGCGCGCCATCGTGCTGACCGGCTACGGCAACATCGCGACCGCCGTGACCGCGGTGAAGATGGGCGCGGTGGATTATCTTTCGAAACCCGCCGATGCCGACGACGTCGTCGCCGCGTTGCTCGCTAGCGGCACCGAGAAATCCGAACCGCCGAGCAATCCGATGTCGGCGGATCGCGTGCGCTGGGAACACATCCAGCGCATTTACGAGATGTGCAACCGCAACGTCTCGGAAACCGCGCGGCGGCTGAACATGCACCGCCGCACCCTGCAGCGGATCCTCGCCAAGCGCGCGCCGCGATAGCCCCCTTAAGCGCGGCCTGTAACCACCGAGCACCCCCCGCCTGATGCACATACAGGCAGGTTGCCTTATCTTTGATCAGCGCATCAGCAATTTTACGCACTTCAGAACGCGCTGAGCTAGGAGTGCGTTAAGCAACAGGCAGCAAATCTTATGCTATTACCGGCGCGTCCGAAGCAAACCACCGGACGACCGAACCAGCCTGGGGAAAGAGGCCAATGGTCGCTGCCATCAATCGTATCAGCAACGCGATGGCCGCATCGTCGGAGCCCGCCGCAGGTGAAGACGACTCGGATATTTCCACCCTGATCGCACGACTGACGGCCGAGGTCGACCAGATCGCCTGCGAGAAGGCCAAGTCGATCCAGCAGATCACCAACCAGATGAAGATGCTGGCGCTGAACGCGCTGATCGAGAGTTCGCGCGCCGGCGCGCTCGGCGCGGGTTTTGGCGTGGTGGCGCAGGAAGTCCGCAGCGTCGGTCAAAAGGTGGAGACGATCTCGCGCGAGCTGGAAACCCAGCTCACCAAGCGGACCGCCAACCTGATACAGTCGATCGAACAGATGACCGAGCGTTCGCGCGGCGAACGCATGATCGATCTGGCGCTGAACGCCATCGAGCTGATTGATCGGAACCTGTATGAGCGCACCTGCGACGTGCGCTGGTGGGCCACCGATTCGGCGGTGGTGGATTGCGCCGCTGACCCAAGTGCGGCGAATGTTTCCTACGTCGCCGAGCGACTTGCGGTGATCCTGCGCGCCTATACCGTCTACCTCGATCTTTGGCTGTGCGACCTTGAGGGCAACGTGCTGGCGAGCGCCCGGTCCGACCGCTACGCCGTCAAGGGGGCGAACGTCGCCCAGACGCGCTGGTTCCAGGACGCGCTCAAGCTGCGATCCGGCGACGATTACGTCGCCGGCGATGTCGAGCGTCAGCCGCTGCTCGGCGATGCCCCGGTTGCGACCTATTGCGCCAGCGTGCGCGAGGGCGGCAATGCCCATGGCAGGCCGCTCGGCGTGCTCGCCATCCACTTCGATTGGGAGACGCAAGCCCGCACCATCGTCGAAGGCGTCCGCGTCGACGACGACAAGGCGCGCGTCCTGCTGGTGGATTCCAAATTCCGCGTGATCGCCTCGTCCGACGGTCAGGGCCTGCTCACCGAGCGCATGCCCCTGACGGTGAACGGCAGCAAGAGCGGCGTCTACAAGGACGGCGCCGGTCCGCAGGTGGCGTTTCACCTCACCCCCGGCTACGAGACGTATAAGGGTCTCGGCTGGTTCGGCGTGATCGTCCGTTAATCGGCCGAAAGCCACGAAACCATCAGTTCGGGCAGCGCGAGCTCAGGTCTCAGAGCCTTCGATATCCGACGGGCCCGCCGCCATTGTTTCGGAATGTGAACATTGCGTTTGCCACAACAACCAGACACATGCGGCCGCATGCCACAACAGGCAGACACACGCTGCCGCCAATAAGCCTATCTCGCGCCTCTTTCAGATCATCAACTTTGACATATTTGGCGGCAAACTGACTTGGAGAGTGATTCATCAAGGGTGCGCATGGCGATGCCACAAGACTGGCCCAACAACTCCGCTCCTGAACCGGTTAGAGATCAAAGGCCGGTGGATGACTTCTTTGCATCCAGGCTTGCCGAGCGAATCCGAACGGATAGCTGGCGCAAGAAACTGACTATTATTCGGGGCGAGATACTCGAATTCGCCGAGCAAAGCTCCCGGCACGGTTTGGTGGACTTGAAACGGGAAACCGTAGAGCTCGCGCGAACGCTCGACCGGTTGGAGGCGTTGCTAGGCGTGGCAAGCAAGTAAGAGCCGCCAGACGGCTCACCGCGGATCGTCGAGACGACGGGGAGGTCGAGCCAGCCCCCCGCCCCTTTCTGAAGTTGAAACCAGATTATGCGGCGCGGACTTTCTTTTTTCCCGACCGGGCGACCTTCGCCTCTTTGGCAGGCTTGGCCGTAGCCGACGCCGAATCGGCGGCATGCATGCCGCTTGACCCTTCCATTGACGTCGTCAGAATTTCCCGCTGCGCTTTCAGCCAATGGACTTCCGCCTTGCCCTCGGGTTGACCGTCAGCGGTCCAGAGGTGGTAGGCGCGTTCGCGAATTGCCTCTTCCAGGTTTGTCATGAGTCTTCCCTTCCGTGGCCCCTCGAAAATCTTGCTTCGGCAAGGTTAACGAAATCCTAATGCCTGTTGCTCTGCAGCACGGCCCCACCAGAATTTTCGAGCGAGACCGGTTCGCGCGAAGAAAACGCGTCAAACGAGACATCCGAGGCTGGCCAGGTTCTGACCCGTCCGTTCGCTAAAACTCGGCGTGCCCCTGCGGATCGATCAGCCGGTTGAACCGCTGCGCCGCGGCGAGTGCAAACCGCACCGTCATCAGCTTGCGGGTCGGCGCCGGCAGCCGATGCTCCGGCGCTTCGCAGTGCATGTGCGCGCCATAGGCGTCCGCCACGATCAGGCCGGTATCCTGCGGAAAGATCTCGCAAGGCAGATCCTGGGTGAAGGCGAAGAACAGCCGGTCGCAATGCATCCGGTAGTCCTGCCATTTCTGGTCGGCGCGCAAATCCTCGATCGAGGATTTGATTTCGACGATCCAGATTTCGCCGCGCTCGTTCAGCGCCACCAGATCGGCGCGGCGGCCCGAGGGCAGCGGCAATTCGCT
>JBGPSI010000022.1:0-38440 GCA_041490045.1 Bradyrhizobium sp. | reverse complement strand
GGGGATGATCGAAAACCGAACCGGGATGCAAAATGGCGTTCAGATCGTAGACATTTTCACCAGAGCTGCGGTCAAGATCGGTCATGTCGTCCTCCTCAAACTCCTTTCGTTTCCGGACGGCAAACGACTTAGAAAGAACCGAACCGGGTTCAAGACCGCGCCGAAAATAAATTTGATCTTCCACCCGGGGCCGAGCCGCAAGCGCGGCGTCAGCTCGAGCGCAACTTCGAATTTACCAAAAAATCTCTCGCCCTCTTGAAACCAAAAAAGCCTTTGCTAATTTTTTATCCGCCGCGATACGCGGCCCCGGGCGCCTTTCACAGGGCCTGGCTGAGACGGGCGCCGGCGGTGTCTGGCGCCTGCTCGTACCCATCTTGCTCAATGGAGGATTTGGATATGGGAACCTACGACTTCACTCCCCTCTGGCGGTCGACGATCGGTTTTGACCGCTTTTTCGACCTGGTCGATGCCGCGCAGCATCCGAGCGGTGACGACAATTACCCGCCCTGCAACGTCGAGCGGCTTGGTGAGGACCGCTACCAGATATCGCTGGCGCTGGCCGGCTTCGCTCCCGACGAGATCGCCATCACCGCCGAACAGAACGTGTTGACGGTCGAAGGCCGCAAGGCCGACAAGGCGCAGCGCGAGTTCCTCTATCAGGGCATCTCGTCGCGGCCGTTCAAGCGCCAGTTCAACCTGGCCGACTACGTCCAGGTCAAGGGCGCGACCTTTGATAATGGGCTGCTGCAGATCGAACTGGTCCGCGAGGTTCCCGAGGCGATGAAGCCGCGCCGGATTGCGATCAACGGCGCGCCCGCGTCCAGCGCCCGAGCGATCGAGACCAAGGCGGCCTGACCGGCTGTCCGGACCTGCCGCTGCGAATTGGCGGCGGCAGGTCCCCGCGATTCCCGCATGGCCGATTTCCGACCGGCACCACCGGCGCGGTGCAACCCTGGAATGTCGCCTTGCGCATGGTCGAGATGCATCCTGCGCCATTGAACCCGGCTGAAAATCCGTGTCTGTGAGCAGGCCGGGCAAGAACCGGTCCGGTGGATGACGCCCCCGGACCGCGAGCCGCGGCGTCTTTGAACCCGGGCCAGAACCACCGCTCCATGTCCGCCTCCGACCAAACCTCCGGCGCTCGCGCCTCCGGCAACTGGCTCGCCAACCAGCCCTATCTGCTGCTCTCCATCACCGCGTTGTGCTGGGCCGGCAACGCCATCGTCGGCCGCCTCGCCGCCGGGCACATTCCGCCGGTGACGTTGTCGTTCCTGCGCTGGTCGCTCGCGTTCCTCGTCGTTCTGCCGATCGCCTGGAGCCATTTGAAGCGCGACTGGGCCGCGATCCGCGGCAAGCTCGGCACCATGATCGTGCTTTCGATCACCGGCATCGGCATCTTCAACACCCTGCAATACTGGGCGCTTGAATACACCCAGGCTCTGAACACGCTGCTGTTGCAGTCGGCCGGGCCGCTGTTCGTCGCGGTATGGTCGCTGGTCCTGCTCGGTGTCCGGCTGACGGTGGCGCAGGCCTGCGGAATCGTGGTGTCGCTGACCGGCGTGCTGGTGATCCTGCTGCACGGCGACCTCACCACGCTCAAGAGCATCGAGTTCAACAAGGGCGACCTCATCTTCACCGTCGCGCTGGTGATATTCGGGCTTTATTCGGTGCTGACGCTGAAGCGGCCCGAGATTCACGGCCTGTCATTCGTGGCCTTCACCTTCGGCTGCGGCGCGGCATGCCTCATTCCTTTTTTGATCTGGGAATTGCTGACGCGCCCGGTGATGCAGCTTTCCAGCAACAACCTCCTGATGCTGTTCTATGTCGCGGTGTTTCCCTCCACCATCGCCTATCTCTGCTTCAACCGCGGCATCCAGCTGATCGGCGCCAACCGCGCCGCGCCGTTCTTCCATGTGGTGCCGGTGTTCGGATCTGTGATGGCGATCGTCTTTCTCGGCGAACGCCCGCAGCTGTTCCACATCATCGGCTTTGCGCTGGTGCTGACAGGTGTTTTTGTTGCGTCGCGAAAACAGCCCAGCGTGGATTCGGCGAATAAACGCTGAAGCCGAGGTTGACCGCGATTTCGCCGTGTCGGACCATCGCCGCGTCAGCCATTGAACACGGACCGCTTGCCGCCATGCACGATCGAACGTCGAACATCACTCCTCCGCCGCCGACGGTGCAGCGCGCGGAGAGCGCCGTGCCGCGCAGTTTGCGGCGCTATCTCTCGCTCGACGATTTCGAGGCGACCGCGCGGCGCCGGCTGCCGAAATTCCTTTACGGTTATATCTCAGGCGCCGTCGAGACCGACGCAGCACTTCGCGACAACCGCCGCGCCTTCGACGAATACGGCTTTGTGCCGCGCGTGCTGAACGATGTCTCCGGCCGCGACCAGACCACGACCCTGTTCGGCAAGACCTATGCGGCGCCGTTCGGCATTCCCCCGATGGGATCTGCCGCTTTGTGCGCCTATCGCGGCGACATCGTGCTGACGCGCGCGGCCGCAGCGATGAACGTGCCGATGTGCCTTTCCGCATCGTCCCTGATCACGCTGGAAGACGTCAGGCGCGAAAACCCGGCCGCCTGGTACCAGGCCTATCTGGCCGGCGACCCCGCCCGCATCGAGCCCCTGGTCGACCGCGTGGCGGATGCCGGCTACGACACCTTCGTCGTCACCGCCGACGTGCCGGTGCCGCCCAACCGCGAGAACAACATCCGCAACGGCTTCCAGGTCCCGCTGGCGATCACGCCGCAGATCGCCTGGGACACCGCAACCCATCCGCATTGGCTGTTCGGCATCTGGGCGCGCACGCTGATGAATTACGGCATGCCGCATTTCGAGAACATGGACGCGACGCGCGGGCCGCCGGTGCTTGCCAAGAACCTGATGCGCAACATCGGCAAGCGCGATCAGCTCGCCTGGAAGCATGTCGAGCTGATCCGCAAGCGCTGGAAGGGCAAGCTCGTGGTCAAGGGCCTGATCGCGCCGGCGGACGCGCGCATCGCCCGCGAGAGCGGCGTCGACGGCGTGCTCGTCTCCAACCATGGCGGCCGCCAGCTCGATCATACCGTGTCCTCGCTGCGCACGCTGCCCGAGATCGCGGCCGAAGCGGGCGGCATGACGGTGATGGTCGACGGCGGCATAAGGCGCGGCACCGACGTACTCAAGGCGCTCGCGCTCGGCGCCGACTTCGTCTTCGTCGGCCGGCCGTTTCTCTATGCCGCCGTCATCGGCGGCCAAGCCGGCGTGCAGCGCGCCCTCACCTTGCTGCGGGACGAGGTCGACCGCGACATGGCGCTGCTCGGCATCCGCAGGACAGGCGAGATCACGTCCGATCTGGTGCGCCGGATCTGACGCGCAGCGACCGTAAGCGTCGCGGTGCCATGATTGCGGTCACGCCTTGCACCGCGTCACGAATTCCGCGAGTTCCCGATTGAATCGTTCGGGGTCCTCCATGAACGGTGCGTGCCCCGCATTCTCGTAGATCGAGAGCCGCGACTTCGGCGTAATGGCGTGGCCGTGCTGCGCGGCCGCCAGCGGCGCGATCGGGTCATGGGCGCCGTGCGAGAAGAGAACGGGAATGTCGATGGCGCGGTACAAATCATCCGCATCGAGGGGCCGTCCCAGCAAGGCGGCCCTCACGTAGGGCGGCACGACCATCGCCGCGGCGACCTGCTGCGCGAAGTCGGCTGCGTCCCATCGCCGCGCGCAGGCTTCGACGAAGGCGGTCGTGCTGCGCACGCTGGTTTCGAGATCGTCGGACGCCATTCCGCGCTGATGCGGCGCGACCAGCGGCGCGTTGAAAGCCGGATCCGAATTGGTCTTGGCGCCGATGATATTGAGACCGGCGATGGCGCCGGTGCCGAAATGGCGCAGATAGTCCGCCACGATGCGTCCGGCATAGGACCAGGCGACCAGCACCGGCTTCTGCATCTCCGCGGCGTCGATCACCGCGGCGAGTTCAGCGGCCCAATGGTGACCCTCGCGGTAAAGCACGGGATCGGAAGGCTTTGCGGATTCGCCATGACCGCGCAGATCGTAGGCGACCATGCGAAAATCGTGCGCGAGCTTCCCACGCAACTGCTTCATCCAGCACAGCCGGCTGACCGAAAACCCGTGGATGAAGACGATCTCCGCGCCGGCCGGATTGCCCTCCTCCTCCAGAACGATCTCCACGCCATCGGACGTCATCACGGTGGTCTTGCGTCGGTCGGGCGGGATCGCATCCATCGTTTTCAATCATCCTGGCGACGGGGAGAGAACCTTCCGCTTATCCGGACGAACTCTTGCAGCCAAGAAAAAAATCGATTTTCGATTGACGATTGTTGTCTGGCCTGCCAGTTTGCGCCCGTCATGGAGAGTATTGCGTTCGGTCTTGACGTGCAGGGAGGGGGCGGGCCGCGGAGCCTGACCTCGGCCGTGCTGGAGTGTCTGCGCGCCGACATCCTTTCCGCCCGGCTTGTTCCCGGCCAGAAACTCCATATCGCGGGGCTGGCAAAGCAGTTTTCGGTGAGCCTGGCGGCGGTGCGCGAGGCGCTGTCGCGGCTGGTCGCCGACGGCCTGGTGCAGGCTTCCGACCAGCGCGGCTTTCGGGTCAGCCCGGTGTCGCCGGCCGACCTCGAGGACGTGACGCGCACCCGCATCGACATCGAGGGCCTCGCGCTGCGCCGCTCGATCGAACGCGGCGACCAGGCCTGGCTCAACTCGGTGGAAGCGTCCTTTGCTTCGCTGTGCGCGGTTCCGCAGCGTCATCCGGACGACCCGATGAAGCACAATGAGGTGTGGATCGTACGGCATCGAATTTTCCACCGCGCGCTGGTGAATGCCTGCGGCTCGCACTGGCTGCTTGGATTCCGCGATGTGCTGCACGAGCAGAGCGAGCGCTACCGCCGGCTTTCGATCCGCGAGACCGGAAAATCCCGGGACGTCGAAGCCGAACACGCCGCGGTGGTGCGTGCCGTGCTCAGGCGCGACGCCGACGCCGCCGTGGCGGCGCTCACGACCCACTTTCTGACCACCATGCAATTCGTCGAACTCGCCGCACCCCGGATTTCGGAGGTGCAAACGACCGTTTGAACGAGGAGCGCAAAGACTCCAACCCGACTCACAATGAAAAACAGAGGAAACGCCAAATGAGCTTCACACGCCGCCAGTTGCTGGCCACCATGGCCGCATCCACCGCCCTCGTGCTGCCGGGGGTCGCGAAAGCCGGCGACAAGGTCCGCATCGGTCTGCCGACGAAAACCTACTGGCCGACCACGATCGCCGAAACGGCGGCGCGGCAAAAACTGTTCGAGAAGGAAGGCATCACCGCCGAGCTCACGATCTATCGCGGCGGCGCGGAGACCTTCGAGGCCATGGCGGCGGGTGCCGCCGACGTCATTCTCGATGCGCCGTCGCTGCCGGCCGCCGGTCGCAAGAAGGGCGTGATGTCGAAGGTCGTGGCCAATGCCTGTATGGGCAATTACGGCTGGCAGCTGATGGTGCTCAAGAATTCGACGCTCGACGTCAAAGACCTCAACGGCAAGAAGGTCGCGATCACCTCGGCCGGTTCCGGCTCGGATCTGCTGGCGCTGTGGACCATCCAGGAAAAGAAGATCGAGTTTACCCGCGTTCCCGTCGGCGGCGGCGGCCTGGTGCCGAACCTGCTGGCCGGCAATGTCGATGCCGCCGTGGTCTACTCCCCGCTCAGCTTCCAGATCGCCAAATCCGGCGAGGCGCGCGCCATCATCGACTACGCGAGCGCGGTGCCGCCGAGCCTCACGGCCGGGTGGATCGCGCCCGACAAATATTGTCAGGAAAAGCCGGAGATGGTGCAGAAGACGCTGAACGCGCTCTACGGCGCGCTCGCCTTCATGCGCGGCAACAAGGACACGACCGTCAAGCTGATCGCCGAGCTCTACGAGATCCCGCCGGAGATCGCGGCGCTCGAATACGAAAACACCATCATGAAACTGGAGACGGACGGCAATATGGCTGCGCCCAACACCGTGCAGGCGCTGCAATTGTCGCTCGACATGGCAAAACTCGGCGGCATGAAGGATCTGGTGCCGGCGGCCGACATCGTGTCGACGCAGTTCAAGCCGGTTCCGACCAAGGCCTGAGGCTTAGGCGATGACCGCGACGCTCGGGGTGAAGCTGGCGCGCATCGCCATCGTGGTGGCGGTGTTCGTGCTGTGGGAAATCCTGTCGCGGACCGGCATCGTCAATCCTCGCCTGCTGCCTTCGGCCTCCGACACGCTGACCATGCTGTGGGAACTGCTGCAGCGCGCCGGCGTGCGCAACGACCTTGCGGTGACGGCGAGCGAGGTGCTGATCGCCTTCGTCCTCGCCGTTCCCTGCGGGGCGCTGATCGGATTCCTGATCGCGGAGAACCGCTACTTCGCCGAGGTCGCGAAACCGCTGCTGTTCTTCGCGTTCAGCATTCCGAAATCGATCTTCCTGCCGATGTTCATCCTGGTGTTCGGCGTCGGCTTCTCCCAGAAGGTCGGCTTCGGGTTCTTCTCGACCATCTTCATCGTCATCATGTCGACGACGACGGCGGTGGAATCGGTCAAGGTCGATCACCTCACCGTCGCCCGCTCCTATGGCGCGACGCCACTGCAGACGGCGTGGCGCGTCTATCTGCCCAGCATGCTTCCGGTGCTGCTGGAAGCGCTGCGGATCTCCATGATTTTCAACCTCACCGGCGTTATCCTGGCCGAGATGTATGCCTCGCGCGACGGCATCGGCCACCAGATCGCCACCTGGGGCGAGAACTTCCAGATGAAGCAATTGCTCGCCGGCGTGGTGATGATCGCCGCGATTGCCATGACATTCAACGAACTCGTCAGATCGGTGGAAACGCGATGCAGCCATTGGCGAACATAACCCCGCTCAAGCCGGCCCCGCGCGACGGCGCGATCAAGGTCAGCAATGTCAGCCAGGTGTTCAAGACCTCGACGCAGGACGTAGTGGCGTTGTCGGACATCTCGCTCGAGGTGAAGCCGGGCCGCTTCGTGGTGCTGGTGGGCCCCAGCGGCTGCGGAAAATCGACGCTGCTGATGATGATGGCCGGGCTGCGCCAGCAGACGTCCGGCACCATCCTGATCAACGACGCGCCGATCCTTCAGCCCGATCCGAACCGGGTCGGCGTGGTGTTCCAGGAAGCGAGCCTGTTTCCCTGGCTGACGGCGGAGGAGAATGTCGAATTCCCGCTGGCGCTGCGCGGCGTCGCGAAGGCCGAGCGGCGCGCCAAGGCCGAGGACGCGCTGAAGCTGGTCGGCCTCGAAGGTTTCGGCAAGCGGCATCCGCACGAGCTTTCCGGCGGCATGAAGCAGCGCGTCTCGATCGCCCGCGGCCTTGTGCAGGATCCGCCGGTGCTGTTGATGGACGAGCCGTTCGCCGCGCTCGACGAGCAGACCCGGATGACCATGGGCGACGAATTGCTGCGCATCTGGGCGGCGACCGGAAAGACCGTGGTGTTCGTCACCCACAGCCTGACCGAGGCGGTCTATCTCGCCGACGAGGTGATCGTGATGTCGGCCCGCCCCGGCCGCATCGTCGACCAGCTGACGATCCCGCTGCCGCGTCCGCGCACCTACGAGATGCTCTCGGGCGATACGTTCGGAACGCTGCGCGACCGCATCTGGCGACACATCCGCAAGACGGCGTGAGCATGGCCATGTCGTCGACCACGCTGCGCCGCCTGATCGTCATCGCCCTGATCGCGCTGTGGGAACTGCTGCCGCGCGCCGGTCTTATTCCCGAACTGTTCCTGCCGTCGCTGTCCTCGACCATTGCGGCGGGCTGGAACGAAGCCGGCGAGTACGGCCACGCGCTGGCGGTGACGCTCTATGAAGTGGCGATCTCCATGGTGTTCGCCTGCGGCGGCGGCATCCTCGCCGGCGCCATCGTCGGCAGCCTGCCGCGGCCGCGCATCCTGATCATGCCGATGATCTCCTCGCTCTATGCGGTGCCGCTGGTGATCCTCTATCCCGTCTTCACGGTCTGGCTCGGCATCGGCTCGGAATCCAAGATCGCTTTCGCCTCCATTTACGGCTTCCTGCCGACGATGCTGGCGACCGCCGCCGGCATCCAGATCATCGATCCGCAACTGGTGCTGGCCGCGCGCAGCATGGGCGCCAGCTTGAGCCAGCGGCTGATCCGCGTCATCATTCCGGCCGCGATCCCGACGGTGCTGTCGGGCTTGCGGGTCGGCGGCGCGCTGGTCATCGTCGGCGTCGTGGTGTCGGAGATGCTGATTTCTTCGGCCGGCATCGGCTATCTGATCTCGCGCTATCGCACCATTCTCGACAGCCCGCATGTGTTCGCCGGCGTGCTTTTGGTGCTGGCGATGGCGATCGCCTTCAACGCCGCGATCAAATGGATCGAGCGCAAGGCCTCGATCTGGCAGACCGGCACCCGCGCCGGCCAGCACGCAGCCGAAGACATTCCCGTCGCCGCGATCCAGCCGGCGACCTGACGGAGAGTTTTCAAGTGTTCGATCTGACATTGTCGTTTGATAACGGGCCCGAGCCGGACGTGACACCGCACGTGCTGGACGCTCTCCGCAAGCGCGGCATCAAGACCACCTTCTTCGTGATCGGCGAAAAACTGGCCGATCCCGCACGCCGCCAACTTGCGGCGCGGGCCCATGAGGAAGGCCACTGGATCGGCAATCACACCTATACGCATTCGGTGCCGCTCGGCCTGCAACGCGATCCCGCCGCGGCCCGGCATGAAATCGCCCGCACGCAAGACGTGATCGGCGATCTCGCCCATCCGCAGCGCTGGTTCCGGCCGTTCGGCGGCGGCGGCAATCTCGACGAACGGCTGTTGAAACCCTCGGTGGTCGATCATCTCTGCAAGGGCGGCTATAGCTGCGTGCTGTGGAATGCGATCCCGCGCGACTGGGACGATCCCGACGGCTGGACCGTTCGCGCGCTGGCGCAGTGCCGCGCGCAGCCCTGGAGCCTGATGGTACTGCACGACCTGCCGTCCGGCGCCATGCGCCATCTCGAGGCATTCCTCGATTCCGCCACTGAAGCCGGCGCCCGCTTCCGCCAGGAATTCCCGCCGGATTGCGTTCCGATCCGCGCCGGCAAGATCGCGCTGCCCATCAAGTCCTACGTATCCTCAATCGAGGAAGAAAGTGTAACCCCATGAAGATCGCAAGTTTCAAGGCTGGCTCCGTCGTGAGCTATGGCATCGTGACGACAGCGGGTATCGTCGATGCCGGACGCCGGCTGAAGAATTTTCCGACGCTGAAGTCGCTGCTGGCACGCGGCAGCCTCGATGAACTGAAAAAACTGCAAGGCGAGCGGCCGGACTACGCGCTGGCCGAGGTCGAACTGCTGCCGACCGTTCCCGATCCCGACAAGATCTTCTGCATCGGCGTCAATTACGCCACCCACCTCGCCGAGAGCGGCCACCCCACCCCGCCGCACCCCATGATCTTCACCCGCTTCGCCAATAGCCAGGTCGGCAGCGGGCAGCCGATGATCCGGCCGCTGGAATCCGAACGCTTCGATTACGAGGGCGAGCTTGCCGTGATCATCGGCAAGGGCGGCCGGCGCATTTCGCGCGAGAAGGCGCTTGGCCACGTCGCTGGCTACGCCTGCTACAATGACGGCAGCATCCGCGACTGGCAGCGGCACACCTCGCAGTTTGCTCCTGGCAAGAATTTCGTGGCCACCGGCGGCTTCGGGCCGTGGATGGTGACGACCGACGATATCCCCGATGTCAGCAAGCAAAAGATCGCGACCCGCCTCAACGGCATGGAGGTGCAGGCCGCGCCGATCTCCGATCTGGTGTTCGACGTGCCCGCTTTGATCGCCTATTGCTCGACCTTCACCGAGCTTGCGCCCGGCGACGTCATCGTCACCGGGATCACCGGCGGGGTCGGCGCCTACCGCACGCCGCCGCTCTGGATGAAGGAAGGCGACGTCGTCGAGGTGGAAATTTCCGGCATCGGAATCCTGCGAAATCCGGTCAAGGACGAAGTCGCCGTTGCGGCCGGGCGCGCCGCCTGAACGGCGGCGCCTACCCCTGCAAAGAACAAGGAGAAGCATCGTGAACATGCCGAAGCATCTGCTGCCGACCACGGTTGTCGGCAGCTATCCGCAGCCGGAATGGCTGGTCGACCGCGCCATGCTGTCGAAATCGGTCCCGCGCACCCGCATGCACGCGATGTGGCGGCTCCCGGAAGAACATCTCGAGGAAGCCCAGGACGACGCCACCATCGTCGCCATCCGCGACATGGAGCGCGCCGGCATCGACATCGTGACCGACGGCGAAATCCGCCGGGAAAGCTACTCGAACCGGTTCGCCACCGCGCTCGAGGGCATCGATATCGATAATCCCGCGATCATCAGGTCCCGCTCGGGACAGGACACGCCGGTGCCGCGCGTCGTCGGCCCCGTTCGCCGGACCCAGCCGGTGGAATTGCGCGACATGGAGTTTCTCCGGCGCAACACCGATCGCGCGGCGAAAATCACCCTGCCCGGCCCGTTCACCATGAGCCAGCAGGCCAAGAACGAGTTCTACAAGGACGAGGAAGAGCTTGCGATGGCGTTCGCCGAGGCCGTCAACGCCGAGGCGCTCGACCTCCAGAAGGCCGGCGCGGACGTAATCCAGCTCGACGAGCCCTGGGTGCGCAACAATCCGGATCTGGCAAAGCGCTATGCGGTGAAGGCGATCAACCGCGCGCTGCAGGGCATCACCGTGCCGACCGTGGTGCATCTGTGTTTCGGCTACGCCGCCGTGGTGCCGGGTTCGACCAAGCCGGCCGGCTATTCGTTCCTGGCGGAGCTTGCCGATACCAGCGCCGATCAGATCTCGATCGAGGCGGCGCAGCCAAAACTCGATCTCGGCGTACTCCGGGACCTGTCGGGCAAGAAGATCATGCTGGGCGTGCTCGACCTCGGCAACCCCGAGATCGAAACGACGGAGATCGTCGCCGAGCGCATTCGAAACGGCCTGAAATACGTCGCGGCGGAGCGCCTCATTCCCGCGCCCGACTGCGGCATGAAATACATGCCGCGGCAAACCGCCTTCGGCAAACTCAAGGCGATGTGCGACGCCGCCGCAATCGTGCGCAAGGAGATCAGTTGAAGATGCGGCTGGGACGCCGGGCCACATGGTTCGAGACGCGCGGCGCAGCCGCGTCTCGAAGGATGGAGCCACTACCCAGGAAACAACCTACCTCATCTTGAACTTGCTATACGCTTCTTTCGTGCAGATGATGACGTGCTCGGCGCAGCCGTTACGACGGTGCGGGTCGCACTTCCTCTCGTAGTCCGCCGACGTCATCATGTCGATGAAGGCGGCCACTGATGGGTAATACACGAGCGCCAGATAATCCCATTGGTCGCCGTCCTGGCTGCCCAGCGCGACCGCCTTGGCGTCGCCGGTCCACAGCAGCGTGCCGCCGCGCGCCTTGATCATCGGCACCGTCAGGGCACTGTAGCGCAAATAGGCGTCCCAGCCCGAGCCGTCGCCATCGAGCGAGCGGTCGTGGAACCGCATCAGGTTCACCATCACGACCGGCCCCTGGTGGTCCATGTCCTCAAGTCCATCGATATTCAAGAGATCCACGGCCATGGCCCATTCCTTCGCTGCGCCGGTTAAGATCAGGGCATTGTAGCATTGCAGGCGCGGCACTTGTCGCGGGATGCGAATCCGGCACAACTGGCCCGGAAACGATGACTAAATCCCCGCCCGCGCCGCCTGCCCCCGATCCGGTCAGGTGGCTCATGCATCAGCCCTATCTGCTCCTGAGCCTGACCTCGCTGTTCTGGGCCGGCAACATCGTGCTCGGGCGCTATGCCGCCGGCCATGTGCCGCCGATGACGCTGTCCTGTGTCCGGTGGATCGGCGCGTTCTTCATGCTGCTGCCGTTTGCAACACCCCATCTGCGGCGGGACTGGCCGGCCTTGCGGTCGCGGCTGCCGCTGATGGTGGTGCTGTCCGCGACCGGATTTGCCATCAACAATGCGCTGTCCTACTGGGCGCTGCAGTACACCCAGGCGCTGAACGCGCTCCTGATCCAGTCGTCCGGGCCGCTGTTCGTGGCGCTGTGGTCGCTGATGCTGTTCGGCGTGCGGCTGACCTGGGCGCAACTCGCCGGCATCGCCATCTCGCTGGCGGGCGTTCTCACCATCATCCTGCGCGGCGATTTCGGTGCGCTCGCCGGCATCCAGTTCAACAAGGGCGACGTGATGCTGGCCGGTGCGTTGCTCGCGTTCGGACTGTATTCGGCGCTGATGCCGCGCCGGCCGAAGACGCATCAATTATCGCTGATTGCCTTCACCACCGGCTGCGGCGCGCTGCTGCTGCTGCCGTTCTCGATCTGGGAATATTCGACCGGCTATACCCTGCAATTCGACGCCGTGACGGCCGTGACCCTGATCTATGTCGTGATCTTCCCGTCGACGCTGGCGTACCTTTGCTTCAACCGCGGCATCGCGCTGATCGGGCCGAACCGCGCCGCGCCGTTCTTTCACCTGATGCCGGTGTTCGGCTCGGCGATGGCGATTTTGCTGCTCGGCGAACAGCCGCGGCTGTTCCATCTGGTCGGCTATTTGCTGGTGCTCGCGGGCGTGGTGATCGCCTCGCGGCAGGCATCGGCCGCCGCATAGGGCATGATCCGGACATGCTCTAACGCTGCGGCAGGCCGGTCTTTCCAGGCGCGCCGCCTCAGGCGGCGCGGACCTTGGCGAGGAAGCCGTCGACGGCGCTGCGCAGCATGCCCGACTGGTTGTCGAGTTCGCGGGCGTTGGTGAGCACGTCCGTGGCGGCCTTGCCGGTCGCGGAGGCGGCCGTGGTGACGCCGCCGATATGGGCGCTGATCTCGTTGGAGCCCGCCGCAACCTGCTGGATGTTGCGTGCGATCTCGCGCGTGGCGTCGCCCTGCTGCTCGATCGAGGTCGAGATGCTGACCGTGATCTCGCTCATCTGCGCGATGGTCTGAGTGATGCCGCTGATCGCCGCCACCGCGTCGCTGGTCGACGACTGCATCGCCGCGACCTGGGCGGAGATCTCCTCGGTGGCCTTGGCGGTCTGGTTGGCCAGCGCCTTCACTTCGGAGGCGACCACCGCGAAGCCGCGGCCGGATTCGCCGGCGCGCGCCGCCTCGATGGTGGCGTTCAGCGCCAAAAGGTTGGTCTGCGCGGCGATCGAGTGGATCAGCTTGACGACTTCGCCGATCTTCTCGGCGCCGGTCGACAGCACCTGCACGGTGGCGTTGGTGCGCTCGGCATCGCCCACCGCCTTGCTGGCGATCTCGCTGGAGCGCGTCACCTGGCGGGAAATCTCGGCGACCGAGCTCGACAGTTCTTCGGCGGCGGCAGCAACCGTGCCGACATTGTTGGAAGCGCTCTCGGAGGCAGACCCGACAGTGGCGGCGCGCGCGCTGGCGTCGCTCGCGGTCGCCGTCATGGATTGCGCCGTGCTCTGCATGCCTGCGGCTGCGGTCGACACCGACCGGACGATGCCGTTGACGCTGCGTTCGAAATCGTTGGCGAGGCTTTCCATGGCCGTGCGACGCTCGGCGGCGGCCCGCCCCTGGGTCTCCGCTTCCGCCTTTTCCAGCCCGCGGATGCGGACGGCGTTATCCTTGAAGATCTGGACGGTGGCGGCCATCGCGCCGACCTCGTCGCCGCGGCCGATACCGGGGATTTCGCCCTCCAGTTCGCCGTTGGCCAGCGCCTTCATGCGGGCGCCGAGCCGGACGAGCGGAATGCTGATGCTGCGGCCGATCAGCCAGGCAATGCTGCCCGAGACGATCGCAATGCCGAGGATCGCCAGCCCCAGCAGCCACTCGATCGGCTTCAGCTTGGCATCGAGGTCGTCGAGATAGGCGCCGGTTCCGAGATACATGTTGAAGCCGGGAACGTTGACGGCATAGCCGATCTTGCGGATCGGCTTGTCCTCGCCGGGCTTGACGTATTCATAGGTCAGCAGGATTTCGCCGTTGGCTTTCACGCCGTCCATCAATTCGTGGGAGAGCTTTCGGCCGTTGGTGACCACCTCCATGCGATTGGTGCCGATCTGCTTGGGATCGGGCGACAGCACCGTGATGCCTTCATACGTCGTGCCGAACAGGTAGCCGGCACCCTTGTCATAGGTCATGGCGTTGGCGCGGCGGCCGAATTCGGCCAGCGCGGCTTCCTTGGTGAGCTTCCCCGCCTCGACCTCTTTCTGCAATCCCGCGGCCATGTTGCGCGCCATATCAACGATGGCGTGAGCCTGATCGATCCGCGCTGCCAGCATCTCCCGCTGCATCAGATAGCCCGCCAGCGCGCCGGCGATGCAAAGGCCAAACAAGGTCACCCCCAACAAGATACCGAGCTTGGGGGTAATCGTCAGATTGGTCAGCTTCACGAGATGTCTCCGGGGATGGCGCTGGGCGATTGGCGAAACTACTGCCATCACGCTATGGTGAAACCCCTTAGAGTTCCCTTACGAAGCCAGCCGCTCCCTACGTAGAATTACCTGATGCAAGGCCGCACGGCTTTGAAGCAGCCGGAATTCTATGCGAAGCTGATCGGAACGGCGGAATCGGGAGGCGACGGCCGGCGCCGATAACCAACACCGAAACGTCAAATCGGGGGAAAACGGAAATGCCGAAATTCAGGGTTGTAACGCCGAAGGGCGCGAGCTTCACGGTTGCCGGGGGCGGCTACGCATTTGAGAAAGAGGCGCTCGATCCGATCGGCGCCGAGATCGTCGAGGCGCCCGCCAACGAGGCGGAGTTCATCGCAGCCGCCCGCACCGCCGACGCCATCTATGCCAAGGGCCTGCCGATCTCGAAGGCGATCATCGATGCCCTGGAAAACTGCAAGGTCATCACGCTCGGCAGCGTCGGCGTCGACAGCGTCGACGTCAAGGCCGCCACCGCGCGCGGAATTCCCGTCACCAATATTCCCGACACGTTCATCGAGGAAGTCGCCGACCACGCCATGATGCTGCTGCTGGCCGGATTTCGCCGCCTGGTCGAGCAGGACAAGATGGTCCGCCAGGGCCGCTGGGCCGAAGGCCGCCCGGCGCTCCTGAAGATTCCGAGGCTGATGGGGCAGACGCTGGGCTTCATCTCGTTCGGGCGCGTGGCGCGCGCGGTGGCAAAACGCGCGGCACCCTTCGGCCTGAGGATGATGGCCTACGATCCCTTCATCGCCGAGACGCTGATTTCCGATCACGGCGTGCTTCCGGCAACCCTGTCGGAAGTGCTGTCGCAGTCCGATTTCGTTTCGATGCACGCGCCGGCGCGGCCCGAGGTCCATCACATGCTGGGCGAAACCCATTTCCGCCAGATGAAGAAGAGCGCGATCTTCATCAATACCGGCCGCGGGACGACGGTGAACGAGGAGGCGCTGATCAAGGCCCTGCAGGAAGGCTGGATCGCACATGCCGCGCTCGACGTGCTGGAAAAGGAACCGCCCTCGCACAACAATCCGATGCTCGGCATGGAAAATGTCACGCTGACAGCGCATGTCGCCTCGGCTTCGGCGCGCTTCGACGAAGCGCGCAAGCGCCGCGTCGGCTACGAATTGTCGCTGGTGCTGCAGGGCATGTGGCCGGTCAGCTGCGTCAATCCGTCGGTATTGCAGAACACCTCGCTCCGGCGCTGGCAACCCGTCGGCATGGACCGCGGCCCGAACAGCTAGCGGCGAATGACGGCCGCGCACAAGGATCGGGTCAAGACCGATCCTTTCGCGTTCGTTCGAACCTGAAAGACCAGCCGCCCCAGCCGACCTCATAAATTGCGAAGGCTGTTGAAAAGGGGCGGGAAACATGGGCACTGCAAGGAAAGAACTGCTGTCGCGGCGAGGCTTTTGCCTGTGCTGCGTCGGAGGAGCCGCTTACGCCGCCTGCGCGGGATGGCTGACGCCGCGCGAGGCGTTCGCCGAGGCGCGCGGCCTCGTCAGCCTGATCAAGGACAGCGCCGCGGTATCGCCGATCACGACCTACAGGCTGCGCAACAATATCAGCGTATTGGGGGGCTCCGGCGGCAACATCGCGGTGTTGACGGGACCGGATGGCAAGGTGCTGATCGATGCCGGCATCATTGTATCGCGCCCGCAGATCACCAAGGCGCTCGATGCGCTCGGCGCCGATCCCGTTACCCATCTCGTCAATACGCATTGGCACTTCGACCACGCCGACGGCAACGCAAGGCTGCACGCGGCCGGCGCCAGGATCATCGCGATCAATACGCGGAAAAAGCGGGTGATAGCGACGGTGCCGATTGGCCAGGTGCAGTAGGCGCTCGACTATGAAACGAATGTAGCTTGCGTGCTCACAGCTTGCGGGTGCGATGGTCGCCAAACGCGCGCGAACCTGCACGCGGCCCTCGGCATGTTTAATACCAAGATCCGAGGAGAAGTCATTGATGGCGGCAAAGCGGCCACCACCTATCGATCAACGACTTGTCCGAAGCGAAAGTAGACATCGGCCTTCATTCCAACCGAGAGCTGGCCCGCTCCCGTCAGTCCGACCACTACCTGCACCACATCCACATCAGCTTGATTGCGCGTTCCGGGCGTCGCGAGGCGTCCGGGTTCGACGAGCGGCGCGATGGACGAAACACTCCCCTCGAACTCGCGACCGGGGAACGCTGCTGCGCGCACGGACACCGCTTGCTTGATCTTGATTGATCCCAGATCACGTTCGTCCACTTCCGCACGAACGCACAAGGCCGAAAGATCTGCGAGCAATAGCGGCGGCTGCAGGGAAGCAGGTGTCGCCAATTCACCCGCCTTCACATTGACTTGAAGCACGGTGCCGTCGATCGGGGCACGGATCGTCATTTTATCGAGCGCGGCTCGAGCTACGGCGTATTCGGCACGAGCGATACCAAGTTGGCCCTCCAGGGCGGTGGGCAAAGGGACGTCAGTCTCGATTCTGCGAAGCTCTTCCTGGCGTGTTGAAAGTTGGTCCCGAGCACGCGTCAATGCCAGGCGGGCCGCGGTCAAGTCGGCTTCCGGCCCGCCATTGGCCCGCAAGGCGGCAGCAATTCGATCGACTGCGGATTGCGCGTCATATTGCGCCCGTTCTGCATCGGCCACAGCATCCTGGGCCTTGCGTCGATTGTACGCTCTGCCGGTTGCCGATTTTTCGTCCCGTGCGCGCTCGCGCACGTCAGCTTGTACTTCGGCCGCCGCCAGCCGCGCCCGGAGCTCATCGTCAGAGAGATGGATTAGCGGTTCGCCCGCAAACACGGTGTCGTTGGCCTTTACCAGCACCTTGTCGACCAGCCCCACCACGGCCGTCCCGACCTTGATCTGACCGGAGCACGGTTCGACGCGCCCGGGAGCAACCGCCTGCCATCGCTTGTCCTGCGGTGCATCGGCCGACATGCTCCAGGCTGCCGGCTTGACGGGGAGCGTTGCTGCGATCGCCATGAAGACTCCGGCGACTGCAATCAGACCGAGGACAGCGACCAAGGCTATCCGGCGCTTCGACATGGCTAGTCGTCCTCTAAGCATTGGTAGATTCATTGCAGTTTGACGCCGCCGCGCTCCTCACCGATGATCCGCCCGTCCTCGATATGAACGACTCGATCCGCGAATGGCAAGAGACGCGGATCATGCGTCACAATCAGCACTGCGTGCCCTCGTTCTTTGGCGATGTCGGCAAGTATCTGCATGATCGCCCGGCCATTCTCGCCATCCAGTGCGGCGGTTGGCTCGTCCGCAAGGATGATAGACGGATTTCCGACAATGGCGCGCGCGATCGCGACGCGCTGCTGCTCCCCGCCGCTGAGTTCGCGCGGAAACGCCTTTGCCTTATGGGACAGACCGACCTTGGCGAGTGCCTCGCGCGACCTGATCCTTGCCGCCCTGGAGGGCTCACCGCGTACATCCAGAGCCAGCCGGACGTTGTCGGTGGCGGACAAGGTCGGAAACAGATGAAACGATTGAAAAACGAAACCCACATGTTCTCGCCTGAGAAGAGCCAGATCCTCGGGTCCGGCGCCGGCGGTTGGACGTCCGCAGACGCGGACAGTTCCCTCCGTCGGCGTCAGCATGCATCCGAGAATGGACAAAAGCGTGGTCTTGCCGCTCCCGGAAGGTCCCATGAGCAGTGTCAGTTCACCGCCGTTGAGCACCAGGCTTACTCCCTTGAGCGCCGCCACCCTGGCAGCGCCGCTGCCAAGGTCCTTTGACACGTTCACTGCCTCGAGCAAGGGTTCGGTCATCGCGTGAACACTATGGCAGGGTCAATGCGGGTGACCTGCACGATCGCGGCAAATGCCGATCCAATGCACATGACCACGGTGAGCAGAAACAGGCCAACGTTCAGTCCTGGCGTGATGACGATCGGCAACGCCGTCGCCGCGGTCAACTTCACGATGGCATCGCCGATGAGCGCGGCGATGGAGAAGCCGATGACGGCGCTGATCAGCGCCTGGCAGATGATCACCTTGTAGATATATTCCCGCGACGAACCGATGGCGCGCAGGGTGGCGAACTCGTTCAGGTGCTCTTTCGTGCTTGAATAGAGCGTCTGCGCGACGATGACGGTGCCGACGATCACGCCGAGCAAGGCCCCGGCGAACAGAGCAGCGCCGGCGCCGGTGCCGAACAGCCAGAATCTGCGGCTGCGTTCGCGAAACTCGGCCGTGGTCAGCACCTCGACGTCCGCGATGTTCGAAATGAGCTGGCTGCGAACGCGATCGGGATCGGCACCGGGGCTCAGACGAACAAGGAGATAGGTGGCCTTTCCGGACGGAACTCCCGTGTGAGCCCGCGCCCGATTGACGTCCATGAAAACGAACGGCGTCGTGGTGAAGGAGCGGATGCCATTGGTGACGGCCGCCACCCGCACGACTTGTTGCCGGATCTCGGCGGTCGCCCCTATTCCCGAGACGCCGAGGCGATCGAAATAGGACTTATCGACCGCGACTGCGTTCGGGGTCGACAGCGCCTCGATCCGGCCTTCCACCAGGTTCCATGGCTGCAGGCCGCCGGACCGCAGATCCGAACCGATGACGAAAACGGGGGTCGTCGCGCCGCCCGGTATTCGCCAATCGGCAAATCCGATCACGACGGGAATGGCGTCCGCCACTCCGTTGATTGAAAGCGCGCGATAGCGCTCGCGCGTGTTCAGCAGGGACGGGTCCTCGAAGCACTTGGTTCCGCGCGGCATGATCCAGAGGTCGGCGGACGCATGATCGATCATCGTCGTCACCATGCTTCCAAAACCCAGATACAGGCCCATCTGGACGGTGACCAGAACGATCGAGAATACGATCCCGATCACGGTCGCAATGAAGCGAAGCCGGTCATGAAACAGATTTCGGAATGCAAGGGTGAAGACCAATGGCATGTTACCGCGACCCGATCACTTTCCGTCCATTGTCAATTCAGTCTTCACGCGCGGTGTACTCCGCGGATCGTCGCATGCAGGCGCGAGACCGGCAGCGCGCCGCCCATGGCGGCGGCGATGGCCCAGCTCATGATCAGGGTGCCGGCGAACACAATCGCGGCCTTGCCGATCGCAAACAAGCCGGCGTCCAGCAGCGCATATTGCAGCCAGACCGCAAACGCGTAGTGGATCAGGTACATGCGGTAGGCATTGGCCGACAGGCTGTCAAACGCCCGCAGGCGCCAATGTGCAAAGCGCAGGCAGATCGCCAGCGCGCACAGGCAGCCCGCCGCGCAAGCGACAACAAAGCCCATGCCGGCCGCAAGTTTCGCGATCAGCGGAGCGTTGCTCCAATCCAACATCGTCACGGAGGTCGGCGCGGCCCAGAGCAAGAAGCCGACAAAGGCTGTTGCGAGCCACGCCGCCCAGCGCCGCGCCAGAAGACCATCGCTGGCAAGCACGCTGCGTTCGAGGCCGTAAGTCCCGACGGCCAAACCTGCAAGGAAATAGACGAGGTAGTGCAACGGCCGGCTAAGCTGAAACGAGATTGGACCGAAATTCGTCCATGCGAACGGTGAATAGGCCAGCGCCAGGGGCACATAGGCCAGCGCGGATATCGTCACCAGAACGACAAAAAACCGGACCGGATTTCCGCCGACGAAGGCCACCAGCCGGACAAGACGCTGGTCCCATCCGGGAACGAAACGATGCATCGCCACCGCGAGAACGTTGAATGCCAACAGCTGGCCCAGGAACCACTGTGGTCCGTTGGGCCAGAACGGCAGCGCGAGCCAATGCTGCCAATAGGCATTGAGGCTGGGGTCAACGGCAGTGGCGCGATAGGTGGGATAATACGCGAGCGGCGCAAGAAAAATGACGGCCAGCACGAAGGGTATGCCGATCCGCAGCAGCCGGTCCGACAAAAACTTCCAGCTTCCCTTGCGCCCCAGGCTTGACGGCACGAACAGGCCCGAGAGGAAAAACATCAGGCTCATCAGACCGACATCCTGCCAGGCGCAGAACAGATCGAAGCCGAACCATCGCTGGCTGTCCACGATCGGAAAAGCCAGCCATTGATAGGGCGCCTCATCGAACTGATATGCGGCGGGCGGCAGGGAGGCCAGGTAAGGAAGGACGGAATGGAACGCCAGCACGATCAGGATGACAACCGCTCGAAGATTGACGATCGCAATGCTTGATCTGCTCATTGTCGCGCAGGCCCCACACGCCAATCCGATGCGCACCGGAGCGTGCCTCCATGCCGCGCGAAGAGCAAGACCGGGGATCTTGATGTTCGATTGGCCCGCCCCGACGGTTCAATCGTTTTGGTCACCGAACTTAGAGCTGCCTTTGCGGCTCAAACGAGGTTTTAGGTGCGATCGCCCCCGGGATTTCTGTTGCCTGGCCGCTCATGATCCACATATCGCGCGCGGGACGTCTTGATTTAGCGCAATGCCCGCGCCCGCCAAGCGCTTGCTCTCGCGGTTAGCGGCGATCCGGAAGAACCGGCAGGCCTGCCAGGACGGGCTCAGCCAGCCGGGATCGGTGCGGAAGCCATCGGCGGCGGCGCGCCGGTTTCAGCCCGCCGGGATCATGACGACGCCCTTGTCCTTGGGCCAGCGCACCCGCCAGGCGAACGCGATGTCCCTGGCCTCGCCGGGTCTCGCCTCGAACGCCCATTCGAGCACGCCGCGCCGGTCGCGCAGGTTGGTCGCGGTCGGAGGCGTCGTCGACGGCAGCATTTCGACCACGATGTCCTCGTCTTCGCTGACGGCCCTTGTGCGGATGAAGCCCAAGCCGCACGAGGATATGAAGGTCGGGAAAGAAGAAACAAAGAAGAAGAAGCAGGAATCCTGCCTAAGCTGAATTCCTGCCCCCCTGTTACATCAATGCCTTGATGATTGCCGCGATACCAAATAGGCATGCTGCAATATTGACATTGATGGTTAGTCTGATCTGAGGTTTCATTGCTGATGCCCTCGGATCACGCCGGCGCAATCCGTAAGGGTTGCGTTTAACGTCCCATCGAACGGATAGCCGCCGTTCATGGGCGCATCGGCCCACCATCGGCCAGCTACCATGGCAAATGGCAGCGTCGTTGGTTTCCCCCACCCAGCTACGGGTTCACGACCTCCGTGTGTTGACGTGGCTGCCGGGAAAGAGGACGACGTTAACGCGGGTGCGGCAAACTGGATCGGAAACCACCCCGATTGTTTGCGGGCCGCGCACACTGATGGTGTGCCGATTCACGCTGTTGTCGAAAGCTATTTTCTCCGCTTTCTCTAACGAAGAAAGCGCTTGACCTTATGCTTGACCGTAGTCGGTTCAATGAATCGATCGATACGTCAGGCGTTTGCCCTCGATACCCTTGAGAGCATGCCGTCCGTCCCCCATCGCTGACGCGAGGGGACATACGGCTGTTGTAGCGGAAATCGAACTCCGCCAGATAACGATAATCCCCCTGGGGCGGGAGGGCAAAAGTGCCGCGTCCCGAAGTACCAGCGCCTTTAGAACACCAGGGCCTTGGCCTGCTTGACCTGCGGCAGCGCCTGCACCTTGGCGAGCACGTCGGCCGGCACCGCGCCGTCGACCTCGACCAGCGCGATGGCGTCGCCGCCCTGTTTGTTGCGGCCGAGATGGAAGGTCGCGATGTTGAGCTTGGCGTCGCCGAGCAGGCTGGCGAAGCGCCCGATGAAGCCCGGCTTGTCCTCGTTGGTGACGTAGATCATCGACTTGCCGAACTCGGCGTCGACCCGGATGCCCTTGATGTCGACCAGACGCGGCTTGCCATCGTGATAGACGGTGCCGGAGACCGAGCGCTCCTGTCGCTCCGTCGTCACCGTCACGGTGATCAGGCTTTCATAGTCGCTCTGCGCCGCGCGCGTGACTTCGTCGACCACCATGCCACGTTCCTTGGCAACCACGGGAGCCGAGACGACGTTGACGTCGCCCAGCATTGGCCGCAGCAGGCCCGACAGCACCGCCGAAGTCAGCGCCTTGATCTTCATCTCGGCGACATGGCCCTCATAGGTGATCTGCACCTTGGCGATGCCGGTCTCGGTGAGCTGGCCGGCGAACGAACCGAGCTTTTCGGCGAGCTCGATGAACGGCTTCAGCTTGGGCGCCTCTTCCGCCGTGATCGAGGGGAAGTTGACCGCGTTGGAAATCGCGCCGCTCAGGAGATAATCCGACATCTGCTCGGCGACCTGAAGGGCCACGTTCTCCTGCGCTTCGGTGGTGGCCGCGCCCAGATGCGGCGTGCAGATCACGTTGGGATGGCCGAACAGCACGTTCGAGGTCGCCGGCTCCTCGACGAACACGTCGAACGCAGCTCCCGCGACCTGCCTGGAGTTCAGCGCATCGACCAGCGCCTGCTCGTCGACCAGCCCGCCGCGCGCGCAATTGATGATGCGCACGCCCTTCTTCATTTTGGCCAGCGCCGCCGCGTCGATGACGTTTTTGGTCTTCTCCGTCAGCGGCGTATGCAAGGTGATGAAATCGGCGCGCTTGAACAGCTCGTCGAGTTCGACCTTCTCGACGCCGATGTCCTTGGCGCGCTCCGGTGACAGGAACGGATCGAACGCGATCACCTTCATGCGAAGGCCGAGCGCGCGGTCGGCGACGATCGAGCCGATATTACCGCAGCCGATGATGCCGAGCGTCTTGCCGGTGATCTCGACGCCCATGAAGCGGTTCTTCTCCCACTTGCCGGCCTGGGTCGAGGCGTCGGCCTGCGGAATTTCGCGCGCCAGCGCCAGCATCAAGGTGATGGCGTGTTCGGCCGTGGTGATCGAGTTGCCGAACGGCGTGTTCATCACGATGATGCCCTTGGCCGTAGCCGCCGGGATCTCGACATTGTCGACGCCGATCCCAGCGCGGCCGATCACCTTCAGCCGCGTCGCCTTCTCGATGATCTTCGCGGTGGCCTTGGTGGCGGAACGGATCGCCAGCCCATCATAATTGCCGATGATCTCGGCGAGCTTTTCCTTGTCCTTGCCGAGATTGGGCTGGAAGTCGACCTCGATGCCGCGATCCTTGAAGATCTGCACGGCCGCGGGCGACAGCGCGTCGGAAATGAGAACCTTGGGTTTTGTCATTTGGGTGGGTTTTCCTGAAACGAGAATGTCGATGAGTGGCTTGATCCTTCTCTCGCGAGGAGGCAGTCGCGACGATGCAATCTCTTCTCCCTCTCCCCGTTCTTACGGGGAGGGGGTTGGGGTGAGGGGCATCTATCAACAGCGGTGAAACGCGAGAGAGCCCCTCACCCGGATCGCTGCGCGACCCGACCTCTCCCGTAAGGACGGGGAGAGGTGAAAAGGAGGATTACGCCGCCTTCGGAAGCTGTGCCTTGGTCTCCGCGAACGCCCAGTCGATCCACTGCGTCAGCAGCGCGACGTCCCTGGCTTCCACCGTGGCGCCGCACCAGATGCGCAGGCCCGCCGGCGCATCGCGGTAGTGCGCGAAATCGTAGCCGGCGCCTTCCTTCTCGACCAGCGCGACCAGTTTCTTGGAGAAATCGGCCTGCGCGTCGGCGGAGAGCGAGGTGATGGCGGGATCGACCACCTTCATGCACACCGAGGTGTTGGACCGGATCGCCGGATCCTTCGGCAGGAAATCGATCCACGGCGTCTTCGCCTTCCAGTCGGCGAGCACTTTGGCGTTGGCGTCGGCGCGCGCGATCAGGGCCTTGAGGCCGCCGACCGACTTCGCCCAGTTCAGCGCATCGAGATAGTCCTCGACGCACAGCATCGACGGCGTGTTGATGGTCTCGCCCTCGAAGATGCCTTCATTGAGCTTGCCGCCCTTGGTCATGCGGAAGATCTTCGGCAGCGGCCAGGCCGGCTTGTAGGTCTCGAGCCGTTCGACCGCTCGCGGTGACAGCACCAGCATGCCGTGCGCGGCTTCGCCGCCCAGCGCCTTCTGCCAGGAGAACGTCACCACATCGAGCTTTTCCCAGTCGAGCTGTTGCGCGAACGCCGCCGAGGTGGCGTCGCAGATCGTGAGACCTTCGCGATCAGCCTTGATCCAGTCGGCATTGGGGACGCGCACGCCCGAGGTGGTGCCGTTCCAGGTGAACACGATGTCGGAAGCCGGATCGGCCTTGCTGAGATCGGGGATCTCGCCATAGCCGGCATGCAGCTTGGTGACGTCCTTGAGCTTCAATTCCTTGACGATATCGCTGACCCAGCCTTCGCCGAAGGATTCCCAGGCGATGGTGGTCACGGGCCGCGCGCCGAGCAGCGACCACAGCGCCATTTCGACCGCGCCGGTATCCGACGCCGGCACGATGCCGATCCTGTAACCGGCCGGCACTTCAAGCACTTCGCGGGTCAGTTCGATCGCGAGCTTGAGCTTGGCCTTGCCGATTTTCGCGCGATGCGAACGGCCGAGCGCGGCGTCCTTGAGATTTTGGGGGGTCCAGCCGGGGCGCTTGGCACAGGGGCCGGAGGAAAAATGCGGCACATTCGGCCGCGAAGCGGGCTTCGCTGCAGTCATGATCTATCCTTCCAGATAGCTAGCCTCCCGTTGGGGGGAGGTGTCCCGCCGCGGTGCATAAGGGAAGCGCGCTGAATCGTCAAGGAACTTCGGAGGGATCGGGTATCACGCCGGGATCACAGGCGATTGATGGCTCGCCGGGGGCTTGCGGCGACAATTGCGGGGCAGCTGACGAATCCAGCAGCTCCACCGCATCCGTCACGAGCTGGGCGGCCCTTCGCCGGCTCGCCACCCTCAAGATATTTGTTTCGCCCACCCGCACGACATACTCGTCGCCGATCCTGACAATCGAATAGATCTTCATGTGGGTCCCCAAGCTGCCCGAGCCCGACGGGATACACCATTGTCTCACGATTGGTTCCGCGGAAAAAATTACGGAGCGCTGGTTAGTTTACCCAGTGTTAACCGGATTGAATCGCAAAACCGGTTTCGCAATGTCCACAAGGGCCGCCGGATCAGCCCTCAGAACCGCAACGTCATCCCGACGTGGCTCGGCGCAAACCCGAGCTGCTTGTAGAACCGCTGCGCATCGACGCGGCTGTTGTGCGTGAGCAGCTCCACCAGCCTGCATTTTCTGGCGCGCGCTTCCGCGACGGCCCATTGCACCAGCTGCTCGCCGATGCCGCGGCTGCGGCAATGGCTGGCAACGCGAACGTCCTCGATCAGGGCGCGCGAGGAACCTAGCGAACTCAAGCCCGGCAGGATGCAGAGCTGCAGGCAGCCAACCACGGCGCCGCCCGCTTCCGCGACCACGAGCTGGATATTCGGATCCTTCTCGACTGCCTCGAACGCCCGGAAATAGGACGGCGGCAGCGGATCCTCGATCCGCTCGCGCCCGCTGCCGAGCGGATCGTCCGCCAGCATCGCGACTATGGCGCCGACGTCGTCGCGGCGCGCGCGGCGGATGGTGACAGCGGAAACCTCGGCCATGAACGCTCCAACCGATCCTAGCGCGCCGGTGGCAGGCGCAGTGCCCGTTCGGCCTCGCCGATCCAGCGCCGCACCGAGGCATAGCCGTCGAGGTGAAAGCCGCCTTCATGCGCGAGCCTCGTATAGGCCAGCAGCGAGACGTCGGCGAGCGTGAAACTGTCACCGACCAGAAACCGCGTCGCGGCGAGCTGATGCTCCATCCGCGCCAGCGCCGCGTAGCCGCGCTTGACCTTGTCGGGATCGAGATCGGAGGCCGGCTTGCCCAGATATTTCATCTGGAAGCGGCACACCGCGACATAGGGCTCGTGGCTGTATTGTTCCCAGAACAACCATTCGTCCATCTTAGCGGCGGCAAATGCATCCGCGGGAATGAGATCGCTGCCGCGCGCGAGATAGCGGATGATGGCGTTGGATTCCGCCAGCGTGCGGCCGTCGTCGAATTCGACCGTCGGCACCTGGCCCGCGCCGTTGAGCCTGAGAAATTGCGGCGTGCGGGTCTCGCGCTTGAGCGTATCGACATCGATCCAATGGTAAGGCAGCGCAAGGGCGTCGCAGACCCATTTCACCTTCAGGCAATTGCCCGAATTGGTATCGCCGTGGATTTTCATGGTCTCGTTGCCGTCTTCACCGGAAGCGACAGACCAACAGGCGGGACCGGTTCTGTCAACCGCGTCCGCCAAACGCGGAGGTGCGAAGGCGCCCGCTCAGAACTTGTAACCGAGCCCGGCGCGGACGGTATTGACGCTCGTGTCGACCGATGACGTGAAGCGAACGTATTCCCACTCTGCCCGCAGAAACAGGCCGGCACACAGCATCGCGTCGACACCGATACCGGTCGAGTAACCATAGATCAGGTGACTATAGAGACCATCCGTGGCCGACAGATTGACATTGATAGTTTGAAAGGGCGCCGACTGGTTGACCTGAGTCCCGGTGATCGCGGCAGTCTTGGTGATGTTGGCTTGCCCAAGCGCAATGCCTCCGAACAGATAAGGCAAGAAAGAGCCGACAGCGTAGCCCCCGCGAAGGCGGAGCGTTCCCATATCGGAGATCGCAATCGAACTCGTGCTCGTATAGGTGATGTCGTCCCGAAAATTCAGGGGATCGACAAAGGAGCGCCCCATGGTGCCGGTCGCGGACCCGCCGAACTTGCCATGTATGTAATTGACCTCGACGCCGAGCACGGCATCTTCCCATTGCCCGTTGTAACCGGCGAAGGCGCCGTAGCCGTTCCCATGTGATGAAACCTTGCCGCCGCCCACCGGCCAGTCCGATACCTGTCCGCCGGCTTCGATCGACGTATTGGCAAGCAAGGCAGCCGCGACGGTTCTGGTAGAACCGGTGAAGTTCATGTCGGACGTGCCGTAGCTTCCTTGGCCGCCAATGTAAGCGCCTTGCCAGATGGTCCGAGGCGCCGGGGCGCCCGAAAAGCTCCCGCGCAGAAAATCGGGCATATCGGCCGCGTGCGCGCCGGACACCGCTCCGAACATCATCGCCGCCAGCACAAACCTACGCATCGCAACGCTCCATCGAACCCACTCTGACCTGGCACCGATCATCGCCTGTTAACCTTAATCAATCGTTGTCGCGGTGGCCTAATTGGCATGATCTTGTCCGAAAAACCGGCTTCCACTTTTCGGGATCATGCCGCGAGCGCAAAACAAAACGGCGCGGGATGATCCCGCGCCGTTAGCAATGATTAAGAGAACAGAGGCGCGATCAACCCTTGGTGACGAGCGGCGGCGCATAGGCCGGCTGCGGGTTGTCGAGATTCCAGCGCACGCCGAGCATCAGATCGTGCGAGGTGATGTTCTTGAACGTCATCGGGTTGTAGACGTTGTTGGTGCCATCGAAGGTCTTGAGATCGCCGGTCAGGCCGTTGCCCATGTTGAGATAGCGATAGGCGAGTTCGACGGTGAAGCTCGGGTCGACCTGGTAGGCGACACCGGCATGCACCGCCCAGGCGAAATTCCATTTCGCGGCGTCGTCGCCGTAGGCAAGGCCCGGCAGCGCGCCGCCGCCATTGTTGGCGATGCCCTGATCGGTGAAGTTGGCGATCGAGACCCGCGCGCCGCCGACGCCGGCGCCGACGAACGGCGTCATGCACCACCAGGTGCCGAGATCGACATAGGCGTTGGCAAGAACCACCCACTCAGACTTGGTAGCGTGATAGGTGTCGGTGCCGACGCCGCCGGGATAGGTGATGCGGTCGGTGCCGAAGAATTGCGAATTGCCGCGGTACTCGCCGGTAACGTCGGCGCGGAACCAGTTGTTGAACCGGTAGCCGGCGCCGAGGCCGAAGATACCTGCGGTATTGAAGCCGAGGTGCTGAACCGACGAGGTGTTGCCCGCGTCAAGCACGTTGTTGAGGCGATCAACATGCTGATTGCTGAAGCCGATATCGCCGCGCAGATACCATCCACCGAAATCCTGCACCGGGGGCGGCGCGTACATCGGCGGCGGGGTGATCATGGGCATGTCGGCGGCGAACGCCATCGACGACAACAGTGATGCCGCTCCGGCGGCAACGATAAACTTAACGCTACGCATTGGCTTCGTCCTTTTGACCGGTGAGGCAGACAACGCAGCCCCCACATCGAAAAACTCACGGCTGGACGATGCCATCAAATGCTTAAGCGCCACTTAACCCTAATTATTAAGGTTGATAATCCGTTGCGCCCGCTCGCGGAGCAAGAGCGACGCCGTGATGCGATCATCGCGCAATTTCAATATTTTGCCGCGCAATCGCTGGCAAAGCCGCATTGCAGCTGCTCGCAAGCGCGGCCGCCGATTTTTTCGTTTCAGAGAAATCGCCGGCGTGAAAAACGGGCGCAATCGCTAACAATGTATGAAGAGAAACCGCGGTGCGGGACGCAGCTTCTGCCCGTCAGCGGGCGGCTTTCGGAAGCTTCGGCAGGAACACCGCGAGCAGTCCGATCGCCGGGAGAAACGCGCAGACCTGATAGACGAAGGCGATGCCGGCATGATCGGCGACCTTGCCGAGCACCGCGGCGCCGAGGCCGCCGATGTCGAACGCAAATCCGAAAAACACGCCGGAGATCATGCCGAAGCGGTGCGGCATCAGTTCCTGCGCGAACACGATGATCGACGAGGTCGCCGACGAAATGATCAGCCCGATGAACACCGTCAGCACTGCGCTCCCGAACAGGCCGGCATAGGGCAGCGCCAGCGTGAACGGCAGCGCGCCGAGGATCGAAAACCAGATCACGTATTTGCGGCCGAAGCGATCGCCGAGCGGTCCGCCGAAGAACGCCCCCGCCGCGTTCGAGGCAAGGAAGATGAAGAGATAGAACTGCGCCGCCTGTGTCGAGACGCCGAATTTGTCGATCAGGTAGAAGATGTAATAGCTCGACAGGCTCGAGACATAGAGCTGCTTGGAGAACAACAGCGCGACCAGCACCCCGAGCGCGATCATGACGCGGCGCGAACTCGGCGCATCCGGATGCAGATGGATCGGCGCCGCCTTCTTTGCCGAGATCTGCGGCCGGTACCATTGCCCGATCCGCCACAGGATCACGATCGCCAGGAACGCGATCGAGGAAAACCAGGCGATGCTCGGCTGGCCGAACGGCACCACGATCAGCGCGGCGAGCAGCGGGCCCATCGACGTTCCGAAGCTGCCGCCGAGCTGAAACACCGATTGGGCAAAACCGTAGCGGCCGCCCGAGGCGAGCCGCGCGATCCGCGCCGATTCCGGATGGAACACCGCCGAGCCGAGCCCGACCAGCGATGCCGCGACCAGGATGACGGGATATCTCTGCGCGGCGCTGAGCAGCAGCAATCCAAAGAACGTGAATCCCATGCCGATCGCGAGCGAGAACGGCTGGGCCTTCTTGTCGGTGAAATGCCCGATCACCGGCTGCAGCAACGACGCGGTGAACTGGAACGCCAGCGTGATCATGCCGATCTGGGCAAAATCCAGCGCGTAGCTGTCCTTCAGGATCGGATAGACCGACGCAATCAGCGACTGCATGGTGTCGTTGAGAAAATGCGAGAAGCTGATTCCGGCCAGCACGACATAGGCAGGCCCGGCGGCGGCCGTCTTTCGTTCCGCCGAAAGCGCCGCCGTCTCCGGCACGATCACCGGCGCAACCAGCGCTTCTTCGGAAACGGTGACGGACTTGTTCAAGAAATTGATCCCAAAGAATTTGCGAGCAATGCCTCGGGTTTCCTACGACGGCGGCGCGGCCCCGACCAGCGTCTTTACAGAATGGCTAGGATGCGTCGCGCCCGATCCGCCGAAGGCAGGTGGATCGCCGGTCGGACCAGACATCTCCGGAGAGGCCGTTTACGCGGCGGCCTGGCCGAGCGCGGAAACGATATTGTCGACCACTTCCTCGACCAGGATGCGGTCGTCGCCCTCGCCCATCACGCGGATTACGGGCTCGGTGCCAGACGAGCGGACCAAGAGCCGGCCGTGGCCATTGAGGCGTTTCTCGCCGGCGACGATCGCCTGCTTGACCTCGGCATCGTCGAGCGGCTTGCCGCTGCGGTAGCGTACGTTCTTCAGGATCTGAGGCAAGGGATCGAAGCGGTGGCAGACCTCCGACACCGGGCGGCCAAGCTTTTGCACCACCGCGAGCACCTGAAGGGCTGCGACGAAACCGTCGCCGGTCGTGGCGTAGTCCGACAGGATGATATGGCCGGAAGGCTCGCCGCCGAGGTTGTAACCGCGGCTCAGCATCTGCTCGAGCACATAGCGATCGCCGACCGGCGTGCGCACGAGCTCGATGCCGTGGCCTTCGAGAAAGCGCTCCAATCCCAGATTCGACATCACGGTCGAGACGACGCCCGGCTTGGCAAGGCGGCCGTCGTCCTTCCAGCTCTGCGCGATCACCGCGAGCAGTTGGTCGCCATCGACCAAATGGCCGCGCTCGTCGACCAGGATGACGCGGTCGGCGTCGCCATCGAGCGCGATGCCGATGTCGGCGCGCATCTCGCGCACCTTGCGGCTCAGCGCCTCCGGCGAGGTCGATCCGCATTCCTTGTTGATGTTGAATCCATCGGGGTCGACGCCGATCGGAACGACGTCGGCGCCCAGCTCCCACAGCGCTTCGGGCACCACCTTGTAGGCCGCGCCGTGGGCGCAATCGATCACCACGCGCAGGCCGTCGAGGCTGAGCGCGCGCGGCAGCGTGCGCTTGGCGAATTCGATGTAGCGGTCATGGACGCCGTCGATGCGGCGGGCGCGCCCGAGGCTGGCGCTCTGCGCCAGTTTCTTGTCGAGGCATTCGTCGAGCAACTGCTCGATCTGCATCTCGACGTCGTCGGAAAGCTTGAAGCCCTGCGGGCCGAACAGCTTGATGCCGTTGTCCTCGAACAGATTATGGGAGGCGGAAATCATCACGCCGAGATCGGCGCGCATCGATTTGGTCAGCATCGCCACCGCTGGCGTCGGGATCGGGCCGAGCAGCAGCACGTCCATGCCGACCGAGGTGAAGCCGGCCACCATCGCGTATTCGATCATGTAGCCGGAAAGCCGCGTGTCCTTGCCGATCACGACGCGGTGACGATGCTCGCCGCGCTGAAACACCAGTCCGGCCGCCTGCCCGACCTTGAGCGCCAGTTCCGGCGTGATCAAACCGTTGGCACGGCCACGAATCCCGTCCGTACCGAAATATTTGCGGCTCATAAACCCCCCAGAGGCTTCTCGATCCCACCCGGCGCGAAGTCTCGAGCGCCCGCCATCCCGACGTGTAGTGAGTTATAATCCGTTCGCAGCTAAAATGGCTTCAAAAAATATGATGAATCGTTACCAGCGGCCGGTCCGGCCCTGATCAACTAAGGTATTGGAAATACGGGAATTATGCCCGTTTTGGAACCGGCGGACCCGCCGGCCTCAATCCTTGCGCTTGACGTGCTGGTCGTTTTTCGAGGGGGCCGGCTGGATGACGTTGACCGGATCGGACGCCGGAAAGGTCTCCTCCAGCCCCTCCTCCAGGGCCTGCTCGAGCCGGCGTTTCTCCGCGCTGCCGGCGTCTTTGGGTTGGGAGCGTGGTCCGGTCATGGGAGACCTCCTTGCTGGCGAACAGGGCCCTAGGGAAGCGTTTGGCGGATGGCCCAACCATGCTAGATGACTGCGACGCGCCTAAATACAAGAAGGCAAAATACCAGAAGGGCCGGGAACGTTCATGAAGCACATCACCTGCATCGAAGATCTGCGCCAGGTTCACATGCGGAAGGTGCCCAAGGCATTCTTCGACTATTGCGACCGCGGCTCCTATGCCGAGGAGACACTGCGCGCCAATGTCGACGACCTGCAGCAGATCAAGTTCCGCCAGCGCATCCTGGTCGACGTCTCGAAGCGCGATCTGTCGACCAGCATTCTCGGCGAGCCGGCCGCGCTGCCGCTGATCCTCGCGCCGGTCGGGCTGACCGGCATGCAATTCGGCGACGGCGAAATCCACGCCTGCCGCGCCGCGCACGCCGCCAACATCCCCTACACGCTGAGCACGATGTCGATCTGCTCCATCGAGGACGTCGCCGCCAATGTCGACAAGCCGTTCTGGTTCCAGCTCTACGTCATGAAGGACCGCGGTTTCATCAAGGCGCTGATCGAGCGCGCCATCGCCGCCAAATGCAGCGCGCTGGTGCTGACCGTCGACCTGCAGGTGATCGGGCAGCGCCATGCGGACATCAAGAACGGCATGACGGTGCCGCCGGAATGGACGCTGTCGAAGCTGGTCGATTTCGCCACCAAGCCGGCCTGGGTGTCCGGCGTGCTGCGCGGCAAGCGCCGCACCTTCGGCAATCTGGTCGGGCACCTCAAGGGCACCGACGACATCACCGCGCTGGGAACCTGGATCGCGACGCAGTTCGACACCACGCTGAACTGGAAGGACGTCGAATGGATCCGCAGCATCTGGCCGGGCAAGCTGGTCCTGAAGGGCATTCTCGACGTCGAGGATGCCGAGGAGGCGGTCAAGACCGGCGCGCAGGCGATGGTGGTCTCCAACCATGGCGGACGCCAGCTCGACGGCGCGCCGTCGTCGATCGAAGTGTTGCCCGAGATCGCCGATGCCGTCGGCTCGCAGATGGAGATCATGTTCGACGGCGGCATCCGTTCCGGCCAGGACGTGATGCGCGCGCTCGCGCTCGGCGCCAAATCCTGCATGATCGGCCGCGCCTATATTCACGGCCTCGGCGCCTTTGGCGGCCCGGGCGTCGCGAAGGCGATCGACCTGATCGCCAACGAGCTCAGCGTCACCATGGGCCTGTGCGGCGTCAACAAGATCGTCGAGATCGACGACCACGTGATCGCGGTTTGATATTATCGAAAACGACGACGCTTCTTCACTTCCCTTCTCCCCTTGTGGGAGAAGGTGGCGCCTAACGAAGTGAGGCGCCGGACGAGGGGTCTGCATCCGCGGAGAGAACCCCTCACCCGTCTGCGATGCCCCACATCGCGTCCACCCTCTCCCCGGTCTGAACACCCACAAGGGGAGAGGGAAATAAGGGGCGTTCACATCGGTGGTGTGATGCCGTCGCGGCCTACATTGACGCGGTTGGCTTCCAGCGTGCCGTCGACCTTCCTGGTGGCGGCGAAGATGATGATCTTGGCGCCCGGCTTCAGTTCCGACTTGTCACCGGGAAGGAAGGTGACGATCGGCGTCCCCGATGGCACCACGACCTTCTTCTCGCCGTCCTTGTACTTGACCAGGATGTCCTGACCATCGGTGCCCGCGACCGTCGTGGCCACGGTGGCGTTGGTCATGGTCGAGTTGGGACGGAGATCCCAGGGCCGGAAACCTTCGGCCACGCCGCGCTGCGCCTCCGGGAAGATGTGAACGGCGAGCGCCTTCTGGGTGCCGTCGGGTTCCGGCATCGCCGAGACGCCGATATAGGAGCCCGGCTTGATTTCCGACATGGCGATGTTGGCGACGCCGAACACCGCGACATTGTCGGTCACGCGCACCTTCATGTCGGTGCCGTCGCGCGATTTCACCGCGAGCAGCGGGCCGTCGACGGCTTCGATCGTGCCGCGAATGCGTACCGTGGGCGGCTGCTGGGCCCATGCCATCGACCCCACAGCGGCCACGACCGTCGCCGAGACCAGCACGCGCCGCAGTAAAGATGAAATTCCAGACATCGATCTTCTCCCCACGCTTGTTCAACCAAGGGGGAAACACCGCGACGCGCGAGCTATTCCGGGATGACGCAACCGTGAGATGCGTTTCGAGGCGCCCCGCCGGTCCGCCTCAGACCGGCACAAGCCTCACATCGGCGGTGTCAGCCCGTTAAGGCCGACGCTGACGCGGTTGGCCTCAAACGAACCGTCGGGCAACTGCTTGATGAAGGCAATCACCTTGGCGCCGGCCTTGAGCTCGGACTTGTCGGCCGGAACATAGGTCACGACCGGCGTGTCGGGCGAAACCACGACTTCCTTCTGGCCGCCCTTGTATTTGACCGTCAGCATGTGTCTCGCATTGCCGACGACGCTCTCGGCCACCGTCGCATTGGTCATGGTCGAGTTGGGGCGCAGATCGAACGGCCGCGATCCCTCCCCGGTGCCGCGCATGCTCTCAGGGAAAACATGCACCTCCACCGCGTCGGCCTGCCCATCGGGTCCGGGCACCGTGGTGGCGCCGATGAAGGAACCGACCTTGATATCTCCAAGCGAGATCCGGGTGATGCCGACCACCCGCATGTCTGAAGCCATGTGCAGCTTGAAATCCTCGCCGCCGTGCGATTTGACCGAAAGTCCGTCGCCGTCGACGGCTTCGATCGTGCCGCGAACCCGTGACGGTGTCGGCGGCTGCTGCGCCAACGCAGAAAGCGACCACCCCGCCACGGCGGCAATGATGACCAGCTGACGAACAAGCGTTGAACGATGAAAGGGCATCAATGGATCTCCGGTTGCCATCACCTGACAACGGACACCGGCGGGGCCAGGATGTTCCGGCTCAAGGTTTTGTGAGGTCGGCCTCGACCAAAGCGCGAAGCTCCGGCGTGACGGTGGGACGCCGTCCGAACCAGAGTTCAAACCCGCGCACCGCCTGGTGCAGCAGCATCCCGAGCCCATCGGCGGTTTTCAGTCCGCGCGCCCGCGCCGCCGCGAGCAGCGGCGTCACGAGCGGCACATAGACGAGGTCGGCAACGACAGCGTGCGCCGGCAACCGGCCGACGTCGATCTCGAGCGCGGGTTGGCCGTGCATGCCGAGCGAGGTCGTGTTCACCAGCAGGTCGACCCGCGGCAGCAATTCGCCGATCGCCTCCCATGAAACAGGATGAACCCGGGCGCCGAATTGATCGGCTAGCGCGCGGGCCCGTTCGGGCGTGCGGTTTGCCAGGTACACGCGGCTGACGCCGCGCTCGATCAATCCGAACACCACCGCGCGCGACGCCCCGCCGGCGCCGAGCACCAGCGCATCGCTGGTGGCCGTGTCCCATCCGGGCGCACAGGCGTCGAGATTATGGACAAAACCTTCGATGTCGGTGTTGGTCGAGCGCAATTCGCCGCCCTCGTACCACAGCGTGTTGGCGGCGCCGACCGCGCGGGCTCTCTCGTCCGGCCTGGTCAGCGCCAGCGCGCGCTCCTTGTGCGGAATGGTGACGTTGGCGCCGACGAAGCCGTGCGCCTTCAGATGCAGCACGAATTCGGCAAAGCCTTCGGGCGGGATCGCCTCGATGTTGTAGCCACCCTCGAGGCCCAGCGTGCGCAGCCAGTAATGATGGATGAGCGGCGAGCGCGAATGCGCCGCCGGCCACCCGATCAGGCACGCGGCGCGGGGTTTTGTTGCGGCTGTCATTACCGGTCCTGTTGCGCCCTGTGCACGTCCTCGCTGCTCACATCACGCAAGCCGCGCTCGCTGTCAACCAGCGATGCAAGGTCACCGCAACGATCGCGCTCAGGCCCATGGCGCCGCCCGCGGCAAACCAGATCGCGGAAGGATTGTTCCGGTGACAGACCAGCGCGCCGCAGATGCAGCCCGCCACCAGCGCCGCCCGGAGCAGCAGGTTCGGCGCCCAGGCCCAGCGGGCGCCGCCGCGCAACGCTGCCGCCGCGAGTTGGCCGACCTTGACCAGCGCGCCGGTGACGTAAGTCAGGCCAAGACCGGCGCCGCCCTTGATCTGGAACACGGCGTTTTCGAGCCCCATCGCCAGCACGATCGCGGCAATCGCGGCGGCCGGCAGATCGAACACGTAGGCGAGCGCGCCGGCCGCGATCAGCACCGCCTCCGCCAGCAGCACCCAGGGCTGGCGGTGAATGCCGTGGCCGAGCACGATCAGGCTGCCGGCGCCGGCGCCGATCACGAACAGCGCGATCAGGGCGAGCGACTGCGGCCAGCGCGCTCAGCGCGCAGGCCAGTGCGATATTGCGGCGTGTATCGAGCATTTGTTTGGAAACCAGCCCCGCCTCACGAGCCGGTATGTTCATCAAAAACCGCTGGCTTGTGAAGTGTGGGCCATCAAAAAGGCTTCGCTGCCGCGCCGACCGGCGCAGCGAGCAGCGCATCGATTTCCTCGCGCGACCGGAGACGCAGTTTCGTTCCGGCGAAATTCTCGAACAGCGCCAGATGGCCCGAGAACGACGTCGGCGTCTGGCGTTGCCAATAGGCTTCGGCCCATTGCAGAAAAGCCTCGTGTTCGCCGGCGGCGTCCTTCCAGGGACCGCGCCGCGAAAGACCCTCGCTGCACATGGTCCACGGCAGGTCGAGCCAGATCAGCGAGGTCGCGAAAGGCAGCGCCGCGGCAGCCAGCCATCCATAGACGCCTTCGATGATCCATTGCGGCTTGCCGGCGACCTCGACAACCATCCCGATTGCGAGCGTTTCGTCCCGCTTCACGCCGACCTTGTCCTGCCAATGGATCGGATCGAGATCGATTGCCGGCACGCCAACGCGTCGCGCCAGCGCTTTCGCAAGCGTGCTCTTGCCCGATCCACTGTTGCCGATGATCACGACCCTCGAGCCCAGCGTCGAGCCGAGGGTCATGATCGCCAGCTGCACTCAGGCCGCGACGCGGTGCGCGGCGATGATCTGGTCGGCGGCGCGGCCGGTGACCTCAGCCATGCGGTCGAAGGCCCGCGTGAAGCTGCCCGCGCCGGCGGTGGCCGAACGCAACTCCACGATCAATTCGCCGATCTCGGCCTCCGGCATCATGGCGCGGACGCGGTCCCATGCCGGCCAGCCCTCGCGGGTGTCGAAGCCGAGGATCTGCCCGCGCCGTCCCGACAGGATGGCGTTGATCTTCGCGGTGGCTTCCATCGGACAGACGATCTCCACCACGTGGATCGGCTCCAGCAGCACCGGCTGGCACTGCGGGAGCGCCTCGGAGACACCGATCCGCGCCGCGGTGCGGAAGGCGAGGTCCGAGGAGTCCACGCTGTGATAGGAACCGTCGGTCAGCGTCACCTGAACGTCGATGACGGGAAAGCCGAGCGGCCCGCGCAGCAAGCCGTCGACCACGCCCTCTTCCACTGCGCCGATGTAATTGCGCGGTACCGCGCCGCCGACCACCTTTTCGTGAAACTCGAAACCGCCGCCGCGCGGCAACGGCGTGATCTCCAGCACCACGTCGCCGAACTGGCCGTGGCCGCCGGACTGCTTCTTGTGCCGGCCGCGCTGGGTGATCGATTTGCGAATGGTCTCCTGATATCCGATCGGCGGCGCGTGCGATTTGACGTTGACGCCGAAGCGGTCGCTCAGGCGTTCCAGCGCGACCCGCAGATGCATCTCGCCCTGTCCCCACAGCACGATGTCGTGGGTTCTCGGGTTCTGGATCATGGTCAGCGAAGGATCTTCCTCGTTCAGCCGCAACAGCGCCTGGCCGAGCTTGACGTCGTCCTTGCGGTCGTTTGCGGCGATCGCCATCGACAGCACCGGCGGCAACGGTTCGACGGTGACGAGCGCTTTCGGCGCGGTCTTGCCGCCGGACAGCGTGTCGCCGGTCTTGACGGTGTCGAGCTTGCCGAGCGCGACGGCGTCGCCAGCCTCGGCGGACGTGCGTTTGCTGTCGAGGGCGCAGTTCACAGACGAGATACCCGAGACCCGCCCGCTCTCTCCGGACGAGAAATGCAGCGTCGCGCCATCATCGATGTGGCCTGTGAACAGACGCGTCAGCGACAGCTTGCCGCCGTGCTGCAGATGCACGGTCTTGAACACATAGCCCATCGCATCCTTGGTAGAGGGCACGCCGAGACGTTTGGCCGTCTCCGCCACGCCGGGCGCCTCATGGCGCAGCGCCTTCATCAGCCGCAACACGCCGTTCTCGCGGGCGGCCGAGCCGAGCAGCACCGGACAGATCTGTCCTTCGCGCAATTCGCGGGCGAGGTCGTCGAACACCGCGTCGCGCGGCGGCGGAATGTCCTCGAGCAGTTGCTCCATCAGCGCGTCGTCGTGATCGGCGAGCTTTTCCAGCATCGAGAAGCGGGCTTCCTTCTCGCGGTCGAGATCGCCGCCCTCCAGCGCCACGACTTCGGAGGCCTTGTGTTCGCGGTAGACGAAGGCGCGCTCCAGCGCGAGGTCGACGAAACCGGCGATCAGGTCACCGTTCCAGATCGGAATCTGACGCAATACCAGCGGAATCCGCGACGCCGGCTGCAACGTCGCGAGCGTCTCACGGATGCGTTTGTTGGCACGATCGATCTTGTTGAGAAACAGAAAGCGCGGAATGCCGAGGTCTTCGAGTTCGCGCAGGATG
>JBGPSI010000021.1:0-40232 GCA_041490045.1 Bradyrhizobium sp. | reverse complement strand
GCACAACGAGACCGTCCGCATCATCCTGCGCACCGGCCAGCCCGGCCAGGCGCCGGAGCGCCGCGTCATCGTCCAGTACGACATCAACGACTACAAGGCGAAGACCGAGCTGACGGCCGACAAGCTGTTCACCTCGCTGACTGCCGCATTGCGCAGCTATCAGCAGCTCGAGCGCATGGTGCAGACACGGCGCGGACTGGAAATCATTATCGACGCCGCCTCGACCCTGTATGATTTCAAATCGATGCAGCGGCTCGCCGAGGGCGTGCTGACCCAGCTCGCCTCGCTGCTCAATGTCGATTGCGCCGGCATCCTGGTGCTGCGCGACGACGGCAGCAGTTCGGGTTCGGATTTCTCGGTGCTCGCCGGAAGCGGCTGCTACAGCCGCTTCATCGGAACGACCAGTTCGAGATCGCTCGATCCGGATTTGCGCCAGATGGTCGAAGCGGCATTCCTGCGCCGCAAGAACGAATTCTCCGATCACCGCAGCGTGCTCTATCTGCGCACCGGCAGCGGGCGCGAAGTCGTCGTGCTGCTGCAGGCCGAGCGCCAGCTTTCGGAAACGGACCGGTCGCTGGTCGAGATCTTCGGCAGCCGGCTTTCGATCGCGTTCGACAATGTGATCCTCTATCAGCAGCTGCAGGAGGCCAACACCCAGCTCGAGGACCGTGTCGCGCAGCGCACCCGCGCGCTGATGCAGGCCAACCGCCGGCTGTCGTCGCAGTGGCTGCGGCTGCAGCGCGCCAACGGCTTCAAGAATGAAATTCTGGGCACCGTCGCCCACGATCTGAAAAACCCGCTGGGCGTGATTCTCGGCCGCACCGAAATGCTGGTGGAGTTGATCACGGCATCGGCGTCCAAGGAGAGCGTCACCGCCCAGGTCGAGCACATCCGCGACGCCACCAAGCGCCTGACTTCGATGGTCGATCATCTGATTTCGGACGCGATGGCGGATGCCTTCGACATTTCGATCCGCCGCGAGCCGGTCGATGTCGCAGGCCTGGTCAGCGAAGTCGCGGACGCCAACCAGCCTCTGGCCGCGAACAAGCAGCAGGCCATCACCGTATCGGCGCCGCCGAATTTCGTCACCATGTGCGATGCCGACCGGATGCGGGAGGCGATCGACAATCTGATCAGCAATGCCATCAAATACAGCCCGATCGGCGGCAAGATCGCCGTGGTGGTGACGCATGAGGGCCACAACACCATCATCCGAGTCGCCGACGAGGGCGCCGGTCTGAGCCCCGAGGATCTCGGCCGCCTGTTCGGCCGCTTCCAGCGGCTTTCCGCCAAACCCACCGCCGGCGAGAGCTCGACCGGGCTCGGCCTGTCGATCGTCAAGCGCATCATCGACATGCATGGCGGCCAGGTGAACGCCAACAGTCCGGGACCCGGACAGGGCTCGACGTTCACGGTGATCCTGCCCGCAACAGAGATGTCATGACCCAGACCCAGCACATTGTCATCGTCGACGACGAGGCGCCGGCCCGCGAGATGGTCGGCGATTACCTGAAGATGCACGGCTTCACCGTGACGCTGTGCGACGGCGGCAAGAGCCTGCGCGGGGCGATCGAAACCTCCGTGCCCGATCTCGTGGTGCTCGACCTGAACATGCCGGAAGAAGACGGGCTCTCCATCATCCGCGACCTGAAGAGCCGCGTCAACGTGCCGGTCATCATGCTGACGGCGACCGCAAGCCCGATCGACCGCGTGGTCGGTCTCGAACTCGGCACCGACGATTACATCGCCAAACCCTGCGAATTGCGCGAACTGATGGCGCGGATCCGCTCGGTGCTGCGGCGGAGCGCGCCGGCCAGGGCGGCCGCAGCGGCGCACGAAACAGCCGGTGCCAAGGCGGCAAAGGACCAGCTGGTGCGGTTCGGCACCAAATGGCTCGATCTCGAGGCCCAGGCGCTGCGCGACGACGAAGGCAACGAGCATCCCCTGACCGCGTCGGAATTCAGCCTGCTCAAGGTGTTCGCGGCCAATCCGAAGCGGGTGCTGTCGCGCGAGCGCCTTCTGGAGCTCGCCAACGCCCGCGATGCCGAAGCGTTCGACCGCGCGGTCGACCTGCGGATCATGCGGATCCGTCGCAAGATCGAGATCGATCCGACCAAACCCGCGGTGATCCGCACCATCCGCGGCGGCGGCTATCTGTTCTCGCCGGCGGGCGAGAAGGCGTGAGCGGCGATCTGGCTACTCCCTCGCCCCGCTCTTGCGGGGAGAGGGTCGGGGTGAGGGGCTGCTTCCGCAAATTCGATAGGTAACGAAACGCGGTGAGTCCCCCTCACCCGGCGCTTCGCGCCGACCTCTCCGCGAGCGGGGCGAGGTGAGAAACGCGTTGTCTATTTTCCGCTCTCCCACGAACAATCGGCGCCGCTGCCGTCGTTCTGCCTGATCTTGCCGAGATCGAGCGTGCAGCCCAATTTCGAGACGTTCGCGATCATCGAGCCCGCCGCCCCTTCGGCGGTGACGCCCGCCGAGGAGAGCGTCGCAAAGACTTCATTGGCCGCGCGGCCCTTCAGTGACCGTTTGCCCTTCTTGAAGGCGATCTCGCAGCTGCGGTCGGCGATGGCGACGTTGCTGACCCGGCACATCACGGTATCGGCGCCGACCGGCAATGTCTTGATGGGGTAACTCATCCTGGTATTGCCGTCGAACAGGCCGGCAATGACCTTCCGTTCGCCGGGGTTCAGCACCGGCGAATATTGGGCGATCACGGCGGCCACGGCCAGCGCCGTCGGGCCCGTGATCGTCGCCGGCGCCGCCGATACGGCCGACGGGCCGAAGGCTGCGAGCAGAACGGCGGCGGCTGCTATCCCCGGAATTGAATTCTTCATGACAAGGCTTCCCGATCGAGGCAATGAACTTCCGATGCATGTTATACATGGCCCGGGGTCGCGGTGTGACAAATCGTGTCGCGGGGGTTTTGTGATTTCGTTGTTGAGAAATCCCGCTTTGGTCTTCGGATCATTGCTGGGTTCGTTGCTGTGTGCCGGAGCAGGGCCGCAGGCGATCGCCCAGACCATGCTCAAAAGCGGATACGCGCTGACCGACCAGCATTGCGGGGAGGCGCCGAACGCCTATCCGAGACTGCGCATCGGCATGCGCGACGGCTATTGCGCCGGCCTCGTCGCCAGCGAGGAAGACGGCCTGATCTTTCCGCGATCGATCGTAGCGATTCCGGGACATCGCCAGTTCGTGATCGCGGACATGGGCGGCTGGAATCCGGGCCAGGGACGGCTCCTGCTGCTCGACCCCGACGCCGCGCAAGGCAAGCGGATCTCCGTCCTGATCGGCAGACTGGACTTCCCGTTCGGACTGCAGACCGGGCCCGACGGCAAGGTCTACGCCTCCACGTCGGAGACGATCTTCCGGTTCGATCCGCTGGCGCCAAATCCGAAGAGCACCATCGAGACGGTGATCCAGAAACTGCCCGGCCGGAAAGTTACGCTTTCGGACGGAAGCGTGATCGAGGAGAGCGTTCATCCGCTCAAGGCCTTCGTGTTCGACAAGACCGGGCGCATCTTCGTCAATGTCGGCGCGCCCACGGATAGCTGCCTCAAACCGGTCTCCAGGCCCTGCGTCGCGGGGGAAGGCGAAGCCCCGTTCGCCGCCATCTGGGTATTCACCCCACCGCCGGGCGGAATCTTTCCGGCGCTGAAGCCTGATGATCCCAACCCTGCGCGCGAAATCTATGCGCGCGGACTGCGCAACTCGATGGCGCTGGCCGTGCATCCCGACTTTCCCGCCGAGGGTTATGCGTTCCTGCAGGGCGAAAACGGCCGTGACCTGCTCGATCCGCTGGAGCCGAACGAGGAACTCAACGCGATCGAAAAGGGCAAGCATTACGGCTGGCCCTATTGCTATGACCTCTCGCCCCCCAGCCCGGAATTCAAGTCCTACCGGAATTTCTGCACCAGCACGGCGCTCTATCGCGCACCGCTTTCGCTGCTGCCGCCGCACGCGGCGCCACTGGCCATGTTCTACTATGGCGGCGGCAAGTTCGCGGAGCTGCAGGGGAAGCTCGTGATCGGGCTGCACGGCTACCGTCCGACCGGCAGCCGCATCATCTTCTACGACGTCGACGGCAAGGGCTTTCCGAAGATCAGCCCGCCACCGGTCCGCTACCACGTCAGCTGCGCCGCGGAGCCGAGCCGGGCGTTCCAGACCGAGAAAGCCGAAGTCGCGGCGGCGCCATTCACCGAGCTCGTCACCGAATGGCACAAGGTGAACGGCATCCGGCCGCAGGGCTCACCCGTCGGCATGACGGTGGCTTCCGACGGCGCGATCTGGCTCGTGGAGGACCACAACAAGACCGTCATACGCATCGACAGCGCGGCCGCGCGGGCGCCGCCGGACCCGCTTCCATGCGACGTCAGATCGCGACAGGCGATCGACGAACTCGTCAAATTCATCCAGAGCGACCCGTCGCAGAGCCAGCGGCTGACAACGATCCGCACCAACCTCGTCGAGAAGCATTGTCAAAACTGCCATTCGGGCTTCGGATTGAAGCCGGACCTTGCGGCCAAGGAGAAAGACGAAGCGGTGCTGCGCTTCCTGTTGTCCCAGGACGGATGGCTGTTTCCCGGCGATTCCAGATCCGGCCGGCTGCATGCGCGCCTCAATGGTATCGGCTCGGAGCGGATCATGCCGCCCGACCCGCCCGACGGCCGCGACCTGATGGCGCACGAGGCTGGATACAAGCAGCTGCTCGCGGCGGTCGACCTCTTCGTCGACAGGATGGTTCCGGGGCAACGGATGCGCGTCCGATCAGGGCGGATCGACCGCGAGTTCCGCGATCGAGCGGGACACGAATGCGGCGCAATTCCCGTCAACATGGTCGTGGTCGTCGTCGACAGACACCCCAAGGAAAAACCGAGCTTCAGCCGCATCTGGCGTCCGGCCGACCTCTATCTGAATGGCAAGTGCACGGATGCGAACGGCTATTACATCGAAGAGACCAATCTCGTTCCTCTGTGAGCTTGTCGTCGCGGCTTTCATTGCCTCCACCGCAACCGCGCAGGAAGCGCCCTTCCAAAGCCGGCAAATCACACCCTCTGGCGAATACACCTTCGGCATCGAGGGGCCGGCCGTCGACGGCCAGGGAAATCTGTACGTCGTCAATTTCGGCAAGCCCGGCACGATCGGAAAACTGGCTGCGGGCACGTCGCGATCGGAGCTGTTCGCGGTGCTGCCACAGGGGAGCATCGGCAATGCGATACGCTTCGACCCCGGGGGGCGGATGTTCGTTGCCGACTACAAGCAGCACAACATCTTCCTGGTCAGTCCGGACGGAAAGGAGGTCAAAACCTACTTCCATTCCGACGATTTCAATCAGCCCAACGATCTAACCATCGCGGTCGACGGTACGATCTACGCCAGCGATCCCCATTGGAAACACCGCGACGGGCAGATCTGGCGTATCGCCAAAGCGCCCGACGGCACGATCGTCGGCGAGAAGATGACCGCGACGCGCAAAATGAGCACGACCAACGGTATCGATCTCAGTCCCGACGGCAAGACGCTTTATGTGGGCGAGTCCGATACGCGCGAGATCTGGTCATACCGGATCGACGGCCCAAAACTGCTCTCGCCGCGGCTGGTGACGCGGTTCGCCGATTTCGACATCGACGGCCTGCGCACCGACACCTCAGGCAATCTCTATGTTGCGCGGATATTGAAGGGCACCATCGCCGTGCTGACGCCGGCCGGGAAACTCAAGCGGGAGATCGCGCTCAAGGCCAGGGAGCCGACCAACCTCGCCTTCGGCGGCCCTGACGGAAAGACCGTCTTTGTGACGCAGCGGCAGGGCGGCTTTGTCGAGTCGTTCCGGGCCGACCATCCGGGCCGCGAGTTCTGTTTTGCGACCTGTGCGGGAGCGAAGGAACCCAGGTGAACTTCAGGTAAGCACGGCCGGACCGGCCGGAGCGCCAAAACGCGAGAATCAAGCCGCGGCTCCCTGCCAAAAGCCTGTTTCGGCAGACTCAAGGGCCGGCTCACCCCAAAACCCATCTCGTTCAAATTGCTGGCCTTTGGTGGCGAATTGTTTCGTCGCCGGCCTCGCGACGAAACAATTCTCCCGCCCACGAAACCATTTTCCCCTTGGCGTGCAGACGTCCCGAAACGTTGGCTCATTAACAATCTTTCCCAACGAAGCGCCGCAACGCAGCGGTCAGTGGGAGCCAGTCATGCAGAACGTCGTCGCCATCAACGCCGCAGCCCGCCAAGGCATCATCGCTGCCCAGGCGACCTCGGATGAAATGCTTCTGGAGAGCATTGCCGATGGCGGCCGGACCGCGATGCACATCCTTTATTCGCGACACAATGTGCGGGTCTATCGCTTCGTGCTTCGCATCGTGCGCGACGCCAGCATGGCCGAAGACCTCACCAGCCAGGTCTTCCTCGACGTGTGGCGTACCGCCAAGCAGTTCGAGGGCCGTTCCCAGGTTTCCACCTGGCTGTTGTCGATCGCCCGCTTCAAGGCGCTCACTGCGCTACGCCAGCGCCGTCACGAGGACATCGAACAGGAAGACGTGCTCGAGATCGCCGATCAGGCCGACACGCCGGAAGCCTCGCTGGATCGCAGCAACACCAGCGCCATCCTGCGCGCCTGCGTCGCGAAACTGTCGCCGGCGCATCGCGAGATCATCAACCTCGTCTACTACCATGAGAAGTCGGTGGAGGAGGTCGGCGCGATCATTGGCATACCCCAGAGCACGGTGAAGACCCGGATGTTCTATGCCCGCAAGCAGCTCGCCGAACTGCTCAAGGGCGCCGGCGTCGACACTCTGGCGGCCTGAGGTAATTTCAACGAATTCAATGGGTTGCGCCTGATTTACCGCGAATGAAGGCCCTGACAGTCGCAGCCCATGAAACAAATGAAACAATCGACGACATCACGCGGAAAAACTGACCCGTTAAATCGTTAAATCACCAAGTCGAACACCAACGCCGCAGAGGAGTGAGAAAATGACCAAACCGTCCTTCCGCTTCTTCATCATTCCGCTCGGCGCGATCTGCACTTTGGCCTCGCTATCGGCCCAGAACACCGCGCCCCGCACCCAGCGCGATCAGGGCTCGATGCCGGTGCATCAGCAGGTCACCGATTGCAGCAGCAAGAATCCCAGCGAGGTCTGCGTGATCCGCTGAACGCACCTTTCTAACCGACCGATCTTCCAGCCACTGATCTTCCTCCCAAAAACCTCCAACGACCCGGACGGGATGCCCCCCTTCCGGGTCGCTCTGTATCTGCCGGACTTTGCGGCGGCTTAAGAAATCTCACGAACACGTGACGCCGGCCGAGTAACGCCGCGGCCGGGCATCCCGAAGGACCATTGACGTTCACAAGCGGCCGCAAGGCCCGCCGTTCAATGGAATCTTCCGATGCTCAATCTCGCTCTCGCCCTGCTCGCCGGCATCGTCACGGTGGCTGCGCCCTGTACGCTGCCGATGCTGCCTATCCTGCTCGGCGCCTCGGTCGGCCAGACCGGCAAATTGCGCCCGGCGATGATCGCGCTTGGGTTCGTCATCTCGTTTTCCGCAGCCGCCTTGTTGCTCAGCGCGATTACCGACATTTTCGACTTCGACCCCAATGCCTTGCGCACCGGCGCGGCCATCCTGCTGCTCGGGTTCGGGCTGCTGATGGTTTGGCCGGCGCCGTTCGAATGGCTGACGATCCGGCTCAACGGCCTTACGGGCGGCGCCGCGGCCCATGCCGCATTGTCCCGCGGCAATGTCGGCGGCTTTGTTCTCGGCACCACGCTCGGTCTGGTCTGGACGCCCTGCGCCGGCCCGGTGCTCGGCTCGATCCTGACCGTGGTCGCCACATCCAAAGACATCGCTTCCGCGAGCGCGCTGCTGGTGGTTTACGCCATCGGGGCGGCGATCCCGATGCTGGCGATTGCCTATGGCGGCCAGGCCGTCACCACCCGCGTCCGCAGCCTCGCGCGGATTTCCCCGCGGTTGCAGCAGGGATTCGGCGTCGTCGTCATCGCCTTCGCGATCCTCTCCTACTTCCAGTACGACACGCTGATCGTGGCGTGGCTGACGGCTTTCTATCCGCAAGGCCAGCTCGGCCTGTAATCAATCCGCAAACGCAAGGAGACTTCCATGACGCTACGATCGCTCGTTACTTCAGCCTCGGTCCTCGCTTTCTGCCTGATCGGCGCAGCCCATCCCGGCATCAGCGGCGAGCTCGCGCGCGACCAGACCGCTCCGCTTGCGGTTGCAGCGGCCGAGAACCCGGCTCCGAATTTTACCGGCATCAGCAACTGGTTCAATTCGGCGCCGCTCAAGATCGGCGACCTGCGCGGCAAGGTGGTGCTGGTGGATTTCTGGACCTATGGCTGCGTCAACTGCGTCAACACGCTGCCCCACGTCACCGAGCTCTATGCCAAGTACAAAGACCGTGGCCTGGTCGTGGTCGGCGTCCACACCCCGGAATTCCCGTTCGAGAAATCGGCCTCCAACGTGCAGGCCGCGTTGAAACGGCACGGCATCACCTATCCGGTCGCGCAGGACAACAATTCGCAGACCTGGAACGCCTACGGCAACCAATATTGGCCGGCGCAATACATCATCGATCAAAGCGGAAAGATCGTTTTCCAGCATGACGGCGAAGGCCAGTACGAGCAGATCGACCGCACCATCGCGCGTCTGCTGAACATCAATAGCTGAGCAAGCGTTGAGTTCAGCAACCTTGCGAACTGCGCCTCTGGCCCCGGGGCGCAGTTCGCTTTGCTACCCCTTAGTCGCGTTTCCCGGCGCTCGGTCGGAACCAGCCTGCGGTCCGGCGAAGCTTCGCGCAAAAGTGAGGCTTTTGGGATACATCCAAAAGCCGATAAAACCGAATCCATTCCAGCGACATAATCCGGATTGCTTGCCATTGCGCCGTCCCTGAGATTTGATGGTTCCAGCGATTTGGCGAAACGATGATGCGCGCCGGGCGGCGTTCGACAACGGCGCGACGAGGAGAACCTTGAATGACGAGATTTCGGCACCTGATCTGGATGACGATCGCCGCTGCCGGCCTGATGCTTTCGGTCTCGCACGGCTATGCCCAGCAGCCTGACGTCGGCGACCAACCGGGATTGCTGCCCGATGATTCCGTGGAGTTGGATCCGGAGTTCCGCAAGCAGGTCGTGTACTACCGAACGAACGAGGCGCCGGGGACCATCATCATCTCGACCGGCGAGCGCCATCTCTATCTGATCCAGCCGGGCGGCCGCGCGATCCGCTACGGCATCGGCGTCGGCCGCGACGGCTTCCAGTGGCAGGGCCTTTTGAGCATCACCCGCAAGGCGGAGTGGCCGGACTGGACGCCGCCGCCGGAGATGATCGCGCGCCAGCCCTATCTGCCGCGCTTCATGGCCGGCGGACCGGGCAACCCGCTTGGCGCCCGCGCGATGTATCTCGGCACCACGGTCTACCGCATTCACGGCACCAACCGGCCGGACACGATCGGCACCAAGGTCTCCTCCGGCTGCTTCCGGCTGGTCAACAATGACGTCGCCGATCTCTACGATCGCGTACCCGTCGGCACCAAGGTCATCGTGCGGCAGGAGCCGGCGTTGTAGTCGCGGCGACCGTTCCGGACGCCGATCCATTTTTTTCCGATTATTGCGAAAGACAGAACCATGCGCACATTCCGAGGCGGCCTCCTGATCGGGCTGGCGGTCGCAGCCGCGGTCGCGGCCGTCGCCATCACCTATGAACGATATGACACGCGGACCTTGAAGCGGACGCTGCGGCGCGGCGAGGTGCTGTGCGGCGTCAACAAAGGGCTCCCGGGCTTCTCTATCCCCGACGACAAGGGCAACTGGAGCGGCTTCGATGTCGACTTCTGCCGCGCGGTCGCGGCCGCCATCTTCGATGATCCGGGAAAAGCAAAATTCGTTCCGCTGGAAGCCAGCGAGCGTTTCAAGGAATTGCAGAACCGCAAGGTGGATATCCTGTCGCGCAACTCGACCTGGAGCATGGCGCGCGAGACCAATTACGATCTCTATTTCCCGGCGGTCGCCTATTATGACGGCGAAGGCTTCATGCTGCCGCGGGCGCGCAACATCGACTCAGCCCTTGAGTTGAACGGCAGCAAGGTGTGCGTGCAGGCGGAAACCACCACGCAGCTCAACCTCGCCGACTATTTCCGCGCCAACAACATGAAATACGAGGAGAAGAAATTCGCCAAGCTGGACGACGTCATCAAGGCCTATGATTCCGGCCAGTGCGACACCTTGACGGCCGACGTCTCCCAGCTCTACGCGCTGCGGCTGAACCTCGCAAAGCCCGACGATCACGTCATCCTGGCCGACGTCATCTCCAAGGAGCCGCTGGCGCCGGTGGTGCGGCAGCGCGACGACGACTGGATGATGCTGGTGAAGTGGACACTGTATGCGATGATCAACGCCGAGGAACTCGGCGTCACCTCGAAGAACATCGACGAGGCGCTGAAATCGAAGAAGCCCGACGTGATGCGGCTGGTCGGCACCGAAGGCACCTACGGCGAGGATCTCGGGCTGACCAAGGACTGGGCCGTGCGCATCATCCGCCATGTCGGCAATTACGGCGAGGTCTATGAGCGCAATGTCGGCTCGGGATCGAAGCTGAAGATTCCGCGCGGCCTCAACCAGCTCTGGAGCGCCGGCGGCATCCAGTACGCGCCGCCGATACGGTGAATTAGTCCAACCGCTGTCATTCCGGGATGGTCCGAAGGACCAGACCCGGAATCTCGAGATTCCGGGTTCGCGCTTCGCGCGCCCCGGAATGACGAGCCTTAGTAGCTCTTCATCCGTGCCAGCTGATCGGCGTGGAAATTGCTGTCGCCAAACAATTCCTGGCACACCCTGGCGCGCTTCATGAAGAAGCCGATGTCGAACTGATCGGTCATGCCCATCCCGCCATGCATCTGCACGCCCTCCTGGACGGCCAGCGTCGCGGTCGATCCCGCGCGCGCCTTGGCGACCGCCACCGCCGCGCCGGCGTTGGCAACATCCGCATCCAGCGTCTGCAGCGCCTTCAGCACGGCGGCGCGGGTGATCTCGATGTCGATATAGAGCTGGGCGGCGCGGTGCTGCAGCGCCTGGAATTCGCCGATCAGTTTTCCGAACTGCTTGCGCTCCTTGAGATAGTTGACGGTGCGGCCGAACACTTCCTCGCTCAAGCCCACCATTTCGGAGGCTACCGCGCCGCGGCCGATATTGAGCACGCCCTCCAATAGCGCAAACCCCTGATCGACCTCGCCGAGCACGCCGTCGGCGTTGACCTCGACATCGCTGAATTTGATCCGGGCGGCGTTGTGCGAATCCACCATCGCGGTGCGTTCGATCTCCATGCCCTTGCTCTTCGGATCGACCAGAAACAGCGTCAGCCCGTCGCGCTCGCCGGCTGCGCCCGCGGTGCGGGCCGCGACGATGAGAATATCCGCCGCATGCCCGTCGACCACGAACGCCTTGTCGCCGGAAAGTCTAAAACCATTGCCGGAGCGCACCGCCTGCAATTTGGTCTGCAACGGGCGATGTTTGGTGCCTTCGTCGATCGCGAGCGCGGCGAGCAGCGAACCGTCGACAATCTTCGGAAGATGCTGCGCCTTCTGCGCGGCGCTGCCGCCGCGCGACAGCGCGGACACCGCGAGCACGGCGGTCGCAAGAAACGGCGACGGCACCAGGGTGCGGCCGATTTCCTCCATCACCACGCCGGCCTCGACGCAGCCGAGACCCGAGCCGCCAAAATCCTCCGGCACCAGCAGGCCGGAAAATCCCATCTCGGCGAAAGTCTTCCAGAGCTCGCGGGAAAATCCGCTGGCGTCCTTCGTATCGCGCAGCTGCCGCAGATGCGACACCGGCGCCTTGTCGCTGATGAGACCGCGCGCGCTGTCGCGCAGCATCGACTGTTCTTCGCTAAGGACGAGGGCCATTGTTGGGTTTCCGCTTAGAGGATCAATTCTTTGAAATCGTCATTCCGGGATGCGCCGCTTGGCGCAGGCCCGGAATCCATACTCCCGACGGTGGTTATGGATTCCGGGCTCGCGACTTCGTCGCGCCCCGGAATGACGGGATGTTATAACAGGCAGCTTCACGCCCCCGGCAGATCGAGGATCCGTTTCGCCACGATGCCGAGCATCACCTCCGATGTGCCGCCCTCGATCGAGTTGGCCTTGGTGCGCAGCCAGGCTCGCGGCCTCGCGCCGCCCCGGGAGCGTTCGCTTTCCCACTCCAGCGCGTCGACGCCGCCCGCCGACATCAAGATTTCGTAGCGGCGCTTGTTCAGCTCGGTGCCGTAATATTTCATCGCCGAGGAAAACGCCGGATGCGCCTGGCCTGCCTTGGCGAGATCGACCGCCCGTTCGGCGGCGCAGGCCAGCGCCGCCTCGTCGATCTCGAACGTCGCGATCTGGCCGCGCAGCATTGGATCTTCCAGCCGGCCCTGCTCGTCGGTCCCGACGGAGTCGGCGGCAACCTGGCCGAGCGGCCGCCCCACCCCGCGCTCGCCCATGCCCGAGATCATCGCACGCTCATGCTGCAAGAGATATTTGGCGACATCCCAGCCGCGATTGACGGTACCGACCACATGGGCCTTCGGCACCCGGACATTGTTGAAGAAGGTTTCGCAGAACGGCGAATAGCCGGAGATCAAGAGAATCGGCTTGGTCGAGACGCCCTTCGACGTCATGTCGAACAGAATAAAGCTGATGCCGTCATGTTTCTTCGCTGACGCGTCGGTGCGCACCAGACAAAAAATCCAGTCGGCATGGTTGGCGTAGGACGTCCAGATCTTCTGGCCCGTAATGACAAAATCGTCGCCGCTGCTCTCGGCGCGGGTCTGCAGCGAGGCGAGGTCGTAGCCGGCGTTCGGTTCGGAATAGCCCTGGCACCACCGGATCAGGCCCGCGGTGATCTTGGGCAGATGTTCTTTCTTCTGCGCGTCGGTGCCGTATTTCAACAGCGCCGGCCCGAGCATGGAGATGCCGAAAGAGGTCAGCGGCTGACGTGCGCCGATCGCCGCCATCTCCTGGCGCACGATCTTGGCTTCCTCGCCGTCGAGGCCGCCGCCGCCATATTCCAGCGGCCAGTGCGGCACGGTCCAGCCCTTGTCGCGCATCCGCTCGAACCAGACACGCTGCGGCTCGGAAGAGAATTTGGTGTTGCGGCCGCCCCAGAACGTATCTGCCTCCGAGGTCATCGGACGCCGCATCTCCGGCGGACAATTGGCCTCCAGCCATGCGCGTGTTTCGCGGCGAAACTTTTCCAGATCGGACATCGGCGTTTCCATTCAAGCGATTGCAGCCGGCTATCGGCTGCGCGATCGATGCATCGTTTTCCGGATCGACCTTAGCCGTCGCATTGCGGAATTCAATATATCTCTGGCCAGGGCCATGCGGCCGCGGCTGTGGTCCTGATCGCCGATCGGGTGTATTCGCAAGGCTGATAATGATTGAAAAACAAGAGGAAACGCAAGATGCGGCTGAAGTTGCCTTCGCCTGGCGAAATGAACGAGAACCAGAAACAGACCTATGACGAGTCGATCGCCGGCAAGCGCGGCGCGCCGCCGGCGCCGATGATGGCCTGGCTCAACAGCCCGGAGATGGCGCGGCACGCCACCCGTCTCGGCGCCGTGCTGCGCTTCGATACAGTATTTCCGGCCAAATTGTCGGAGATCGCCATTCTCGTCACCGCGCGGCACTGGACCGCGCATTACGAATGGTATGCCCATAAGCGGCTGGCGCTGAAGGGCGGCATGGATCCCGAGATCATCGACGCGATCAGGGATCGCCGCACGCCCCGTTTCGAGGACGCGAAGGGGCAGATGATCTACGACGTTTCCAGGTCGCTGCACGAGGGGCACGGCCTGTCCACGGCACTGTATGACGAAGCGGTCAAGGTGCTGACCGAGCGCGGGCTGGTGGAGATCATCGGGCTGTGCGGCTACTACACCATGGTGTCGATGACATTGAACACGTTTGAATTCGAACTTCCGGCGGGGGAAGTCTCGGAACTGGCTTGAGCGATGGCCCGTGTCCCGGACGCGGTGCAGCGTCACGCTGCTCCGCAGAGCCGGGACCCACACCAGCGCGTGGAAAGCATTGGCCCCGGATCAGCAACGCACCGCTTGCGCGCTGCGCAGCATCCGGAGCACGATGGCTTCGAGCGCCGAAGGGGACTAGCCGATGTCTGAGACCACAACACCCATCATCGCAGGCACGCGGATCGGGCATGTCCATCTCAAGGTGGCCGATCTTGATCGCGCGCTCGGGTTTTACTGCGGTGTGCTCGGTTTTGAGATCACGCAGCGGCTGAGTTCGGGCGCGGCGTTCATTTCGGCGGGCGGCTATCACCATCATATCGGGCTCAACACCTGGGAAAGCAAAGGCGGCCATCCGCCGCCGCCGGGAACGACGGGCCTGTTTCACACCGCGATCATTTATCCGACGCGGCCGGCGCTGGCGGACGCGTTGCACCGGCTGATCCAGGCCGGCATTCCGCTCGACGGCGCCAGCGACCACGGCGTCAGCGAAGCGCTTTATCTGCGCGACCCCGACGAAAACGGCGTCGAGCTATATTGGGACCGGCCGAAGGAGCAATGGCCGCGCAAGGAGGACGGATCGCTGGCGATGTTCACGCGCCGGCTCGATCTGGAGGATCTGTTGCGGCAAAGGCAGGCGTGACGGAATCGCGCCCCTTGCTTCCCCGCACCATGATCAGCACCGCCGCGGCGAGTTCCAGCCCGATGCAGCCGTAAAACGGCAACGCGTAACCGCCGGACGCATCGCGCAACAGGCCGATGACGCCGGGGCCGAACGCGTAGGTGACCTGGTTGATCGCGGTGATCAGGCTGATCAGCACGCCGAACGAGCGCGGGTCGAACTCGCGCTGCACGATCAGGGACGGCAGCGTGATGAGATTGCCGACCGAGAAGCCGAACAGCGCGCATGCCGCGATCAGCACCGTTTCGTTGCGCGAGTTGATGATGATCGCAAGCGCCAGCGCCTGGCTCGCGAACGAGATCGCCGAGGCCAGCCGCTGGTTGAGCCGATCGATCACGATCGAGAACAGCACGCGGCCGACCACCGCCATCGCCGTCAGCAGCGCCACCGCGGTCGCCGCACTGCTGCGGCCGACCACGGGGTCGAGGAACGAAATCAGGTGAACGATGAAGCCGACCTGCGCGAACAGCACCAGCGCAAACGCGATCGACACCGTGAGGAATCCGACGTCGCGCAGCGCCCGGGCGCGGATACGCGCAGCGGAAGGAACCTCCGCGGCCGCCGATCCGGCGGCGAGGCTCGCGTGCTCGGGCGGGCGGCCGACAAGGATCAGGACAATGGGGATCATCAGCACCAGCATCGTGCCCGCCGCCACGATCATGGCGCCAGCAAACCCGAAATGCCCGATCGCCGCGACCAATAGCGGCACGCCGGCGATGCCGCCGAAGCTCGCGCCGTTGAGCGCGAGGCTGATCGCCATGCCGCGCTTCCGGTCGAACCAGAGGCCGAGCGTGTTGGTGATGACGCCGAGGCTGGTACCGGCCCAGCCGAATGCCAGCAGCGCATTGGCCAGATAAAGTTGCCAGGGCGACGCCACCTGCCCCATCATGATCGCCGCCCCGGCCATCGCCACGATGCCGCCGAGCAGGCAGTTGCGCGGGCCGAACGCCCGCATTGCCTCGCTGACGAAGGCAACCAGCACCGCGCCGAACAAATAGAAGAACGTCGTCCCCGACGAGATCAGCGAGGTCGGCCAGCCGTGCAGGCGATGCAGCTCGGCGAGGTAGACGCTCTGCCCGTAGAAGCCGAGGCCCCAGCCGAAGGTCGCGACCAGAAAGCAGACCGCGACGATCCGCCAGCCATCGTAACGGGCGGAGGTTTCGTCGATCGCGATGTGACTGGACGCGTCCATTGTCTCGTTCGTTTCGATACCGTCATGGCCGGGCCCGTCCCGGCCATCCACGTTCTCGGCACTTTAAGACGTGGATGCCCGGCACAAGGCCGGGCATGACGATAACAATTAGCACCCTGCTCGACGCAATGCTTCGACCCGCGCCGAAGTATCAGACTTTCACTGTCGACGGATCGTAGAAAAACCGCTCGCGAAAAATCAGGTCGCCGCGCCACTCCTGCAGAGCGACCTCGTCGAACCGGCGCACCTGGCCGGATTTGTCGGTCAGTTCGAAGTTCCAGTGGATGGCGACGCGGTCGCCTTCGACCACTGAGGAGATCGCCTTGGAATGGAGATGCGACATCCGCGCCAGCGAGGCCCGCTCATGGGCGACCAGCACGTCGCGGCCGACGCGCGGGGCTGCGGCGTTCTCCTGCATGCTGGAATCCTCGGTGTAATAGCGCTCGATGGCACCGGCATGATCGCCGGCCTCCACGGCCGCGATGAATTCATTGAGGCGTTCTCGCGTCGGCATGGCTCCTCCGGCCCGGCAGGCAACCGCTCACATGGGATCGGGAAATTCGGACAATTCCTGCAACCGCGCCCGCCGTCGCCGCGTGAACGACGCGAAGGCCAGCACCGTCAACCCCAGCAGCACCGGCGGATACACCACCATGTTGACGGCCGACCAGCCGTAATTCGCCAGCAGCTGGCCGGAGGAAAACGAGCCGATCGCCATCATGCCGAACACCAGGAAATCGTTGAAGGCCTGCACCTTGTTGCGCTCCTGCGGCCGGTGCGTTTCCAGGACCAGCGCCGACGCGCCGACGAAGCTCAGATTCCAACCCATCCCGAGCACGATCAGCGTGGCCCAGAAATGCAGCGCGGTGATGCCGGAAAGCCCGATCGTCGCGGCGGCGGCCTCGAGGATCAGGCCCGCCGCCACCACCTTCGGCGCGCCAAAACGCGCGATCAGAGAACCCGTGAAGAAACTCGGCCCGTACATCGCCACGATATGCCACTGGATGCCGAAATTGGAATCGCTGACGGAAAGCCCGCAGATCTTCATCGCCAGCGGCGCCGACGTCATCACCAGATTCATCATCGGGTAGGAAATGATGCCGCAAAGGGCGGCCGCGATGAAGCGCGGCCGCCGCACGATCTCGAACAGCGGACGGCCGCCATGCAAATCCGACGGCGCGGGCTTCGGCGCATCGACGCCGGAGAGGACCAGCATCGCCACCAGCGCCACCGCGGCCTGCACCACGAAGGAGAAGGCGAACAGATAAGGCGGCCAGATATCCATGGTCCACTGCACGAGCTGCGGACCGAGCACGCCGGCGAACACGCCGCCGGCCATCACCCACGACACGGCCTTGGGACGGAACGCCGCGCTGGCGCCGTCGGCGGCGGCGAAGCGATAGGATTGCGACACCGCACCGTAGAGCCCGCCGAGGAAGGTCGCGCAACAGAACAGCGCAAACGAGGCATGAAGGATGGCGAAGGACCCGAGCAGGCCGGTGGCGACCCCGCAGCCGGTGCCGACGATGAAGGCGGTGCGGCGGCCATAGGCGCGCGAGATCGCCCCGGTCGGCAGCGTGCCGGCCGCCAGCCCCAGCACATACATCGAGAGCGGCACGGTCGCGAGCGAGATATCCGGCGCCAGCGTCGCGCCGACGATCGAACCGGTGGCGAAGATCACGGCCGAATTGGCGCCGGTCAGCGCCTGCGCCGCCGCCAGCCGCACCACGTTGGATCGCGCGCGGGCGTCGTCGGATATATCGTCGGCTGCGGTAATGTCGATCATTTCAGGTTTCCGCCCAGATGCGGCCGGTTGCAGCACGGCCTCATTGATTCCCGCTACTATGGACGGAGGTTTTGGCCCGATCAACCGACGCAAACGGGCGCGCGCCATGCGCTCTGGTTCAAGCCGGTTTTCGCCGTTCGAACACCAGAATGAGATTATTGGCGGGCATCTCGGCGATTTCCGCGAGGACGAGGCCGGCGTGGCCAGCCAGCTTTTCCAGCGCCTCGACGTCGCGCACGCCCCATTCGGGATTGCCTTCGCGAAGACTGGTATCGAACACCGCATTGCTGATGGCGGTGTGCTTGCCGCCGCGCTTGAACGGGCCGTACAGGAACAGTCGTGTGCCGGCCGGCAGATATCGTCCGGCACCCGCGAACAGCCCTTCCGCCACGCGCCACGGCGCGATGTGGATCACATTGGCGCAGAATACCGCGAGCAGATTTTTCGGCCCGCTGCCGTCATGCATCTGTTGGCACCACGCCGGATCGGACAGGTCGATCCGCAGCGGCGGGCGAATATTCTCGAGCCCCGCATGCACTCGCCAGGCCGCGATGCTCTTGAGATGCTGTTCGTTGAGATCGCTCGGCCACCAGATGATGCCGGGCATATGACGGGCGAAATCGACCACATGCTGGCCGGTGCCGCTGGCGGCCTCGATCACGTCGCCGGATTTGCCGGCGAGAAACCGCAACAACAGGGTCCGGATCGCCTCGTGATTGCGATGGAACGCCGGCGCGTCGAGACGGCCGTCGGGTTCGACCGGCCGTCCGTCCTTGCCGAATTCCACGACATAGTCAGCCATGTCAGCCTCACCTGATCGGAAGTAATTCTTCGATCAGGGTTTATCAGCTTTGAACTGGGATTGCTCCAGTTCCAGATAAATCCGGTAGGCATTTCCGCGGTTGTTGCTGCCAAACGCCGGCATATCGCGATATTTCGACCAGTCGGCCTGCTCATAGGCGACGTCGAAATCGGTCCAGTTCTGGACCGCCGCGGACATCTTGTCCCGCAGGAATTGAATGTAATCGCGGGTAAAGCCGATCGCCTGCTTCGCTTCGGTCGATGTCCGGCCATGGCCGGGAACGATGAATTTCGGGTCGAGTTTCGCCACCTCGTCGAGCGCGCGCAGCCATTGCGTGGTGGAGACATCGTCGCTGTTCATGAAGGGGATGCGGCCGTTCTGCACGATATCGCCGGCGAACAGCACCCCGTCCGGCTCGACCATCATCATGATGTCGCTGGAGGAATGCGCAGGTCCCGCATAGAGCAGCGTCAGCCGCCGGTCGCCGAGCGCGATCGTCATGCGCTCGCTGAAGGTGATATCCGGCGCCACCACGCGGGTATTGGCGTCAACCCAGGGGAACAGCGCGCCGCGCCGCTGCTCGAGGCGCTGGTTCGCCTTCTCGTCGGCGGTCTCTTCATTATCCTTGTATTCGCCAGAGCGCTCTTGCGCGACGATGAGGGCGTCGCTGTGATCCCTGAACGCCTGCAGTCCATAGATGTGGTCGGCATGATAATGGCTCAGGACCACGTAACGGATCTTCTTGTCGCTGACTTTGCGGATTTCCTGCAATAGCGCCCAGCCGAGGCTCGGGGTGCCGAGCGCATCGAACACCACGACGCCGTCTGACGTCACGACAAAGCCGGCGTTGGAGGTGTTGCCTTCATTCTCCTTGCCGGGAATGCCGGGGTTGCCCGTCGAGTACCAGACCGGCTTGCCCGGCACGTGATCGATCTTCAGCGGGATAGTCAGGGGCGGATAAGGCGAAGCGGCTTGCGCGCCGGCCGCAAAGGCCGCGCAGGTGGCGAGCAACGCGGCGATGAGAATTCGCTTCACTTGATGGTTCCGCAATAGATTTCCTTAAGCACGTGCATGATACGCATCGCGCGCTTGTCGGCAACACGGTAGTGCAGCGTCTGCGATGTCCGGCGGAACGCCACCAGCCCGTCGGCGCGCAGCCGTGCCAGATGCTGGGACAGCGCGGACTGGCTGAGCTTTGCCACGCCGACGAGTTCGCCCACCGTCATCTCGCCGCGCGCGGCGAGAAAGCAAAGCACCAGCAGCCGCTTCTCGTTGCCGAGCAGTTTCATCAGCTGCGCGGCGTCACCCGCCTGTCTTGCGAGTTTCCTAAGATCGGCCGCGTCGACGCCCGCTCCGGCGGCCTTTCTTGTAGCTGCTGTCGCAACTGCTCTCATCGCTTGTTTCCCGAATTTGCCGGCCACGCCCGCGAAGCCGCACCGATCACATTACCGCGCCGTCTATTATTTAGCATTGACTAAATTAGCAAACGTCGATAGGCCTGCCAAAAAGCAATGAACGATACGGCGACAAGGCCATCAGGGGAAGAAAACGTGCGCTCAGACCTCCCGCGTAGCATGCCTGTTCTGCCAAAGCCCGCCGGCGCCTCCACGCGGTTTGGCCGGCGCTCGTTTCTGGGCCTGGGCGCCGCACTGACCGGCGGCCTCGCGCTCGGCCTGAAGCCTGGCAACGCCGCCGAGTCCGCGCCCGCTTCGCCGCCCGCGGATCCATCCTGGTCGCAAGCACTCGGGCCCGGTGTGGTCGATCGGCCCTATGGCCGCCCGGCCGACTTCGAGGCCGGCGTCATCAGGCGCAACGTGCCGTGGCTGACCGCCGGGACCGAATCTTCGATCAGCTTTTCGCCGCTGCAGGACCTGCACGGCATCATCACGCCGAACGGACTGTTCTTCGAGCGCCATCACGCGGGACGGCCGGACATCGATCCGGACCAGCACCGGCTGATGATCCATGGCCTGGTCGAGCGCCCGCTGATCCTCACCATGCAGGACATCGTGCGTTTCCCGTCGGTGTCGCGGATCCACTTCATCGAATGCCCGGCCAATGGCGGCATGGAATGGCGCGCCTCGCAGATCAACTCGCTGCAATTCAATCACGGCATGATCTCGTGCGCGGAATGGACCGGGGTGCGGCTTTCGACGCTATTGGAAGAGGTCGGCATCAAGAAAGAGGCGAAATGGGTGCTGGTCGAGGGCGCCGACGGCGCGCATATGAACCGCAGCCTGCCGCTCGACAAATGCCTGGACGACTGCCTCGTGGTCTATGCGCAGAACGGCGAGGCGCTGCGGCCGGAACAAGGTTATCCGTTGCGGCTGGTGGTGCCGGGCTGGGAAGGCAACGTCAACATCAAATGGCTGCGTCGCATCAAGCTTGGCGACAAGCCGTGGTATTCCCGCGAAGAGACCTCGAAATATACCGATTTGATGCCGGACGGCACCTCGCGGGGCTTCACCTGGCTGATCGACGCCAAATCCGTCATCACCTTCCCCTGCCCGGAAAAGCCTCTCACCGGTCCGGGCCTCTATGAAATCAGGGGACTGGCCTGGACCGGCAACGGCAAGGTCAAGCGGGTTGACGTGTCCACCGATGGCGGCGTCAATTGGCAGACCGCGCGGCTGCACGAGCCGGTGCTCTCAAAGGCGCTGACGAAATTCACCCTTCCCTGGCAGTGGGACGGCAAGCCCGCGCTGCTGGAATCGCGGGTCATCGACGAGACCGGTTACGTGCAGCCGACGATTGCCGATTTGCGCAAGCAGCGCGGAACGAATTCGGTCTATCACAACAATTCAATCCAGACCTGGCAGATCAAGCCGGACGGGAGCGTGTTCGATGTTCAGCTCGCGTAAGCTTTCCCTGCTGCTCGGCATCGGCCTGATCGCCGCGGCAGGCGCCTTCGCACGTGCAGCAGAGCCCGGCCATTTCGGTTATGGCAAGACCGCCACGCCGGAACAGATCGCCGGGTGGGATATCGACGCGCGCGGCGACGATGGCGTGGGCCTGCCGCCCGGCAAAGGCACGGTCGAGCGAGGCACGGAGGTCTTTGCCGACCAATGTGCCGCCTGTCATGGAACTTTTGGCGAGGGTGAAGGCCGTTATCCCAAACTCGCGGGTGGCGCCGGGACGCTCAAAAACGACCGTCCGGAGCTCACGGTCGGCAGCTACTGGCCGTTTGCACCGACCTTGTTCGATTATATTAACCGCGCCATGCCAATGCCGGCGCCGCACACATTGTCAGCGGATGACGTTTATGCTTTGACGGCCTATATTCTGAACCTCAACGACCTCGTTCCGAATGAATTCGTTGCCGACCGCGACAGTTTGCCGAAAGTCAAAATGCCCAACCGCGACCATTTCATCTGGACCGACCCAAGACCCGATACGGCGGCCAAGCCGTGCATGACTGCATGTGCCGACCCTGCCAGCGTAAAGATCCAGTCCACGGCCGAAGGCAACGGCCTGACGCCGCGCACGACCGGACCGCTCGATACCATGCAACCAAAATAAACCAGCGGGAAACGCCTTGACCGACAAACACTCGACTAAGCCTGTCCTGATTGCCGCCTTGGCGCTGGCGATGGGCACGCTCGGCTGCGCTGGCCCGGTCCTGGCCCAGTCCGCCGTGACCGACGGCCAGAAGCTCGCCTTCGATCGCAGCAAGGGCAATTGCCTGACCTGCCACGTGATCAAGGGCGGCGACCTTCCTGGCACCATCGGACCGGAGCTGAAGGATATCAAGAGCAAGTACCCCGATCGCAACGAGCTGGTCGCGATCATCACCGATGAAACCAAGCGCAATCCGCAGACCGTGATGCCTCCGTTCGGACGAAACCGGATTTTGACCGAACAGGAAATCAACGCGGTGGTGGATTTTCTGCAGACGCTCTAGCGGCGAGCCGCCTTTGAGGAGAATTTCGATGACGACCATTCACGACGGCTTCCCGGCCACGCGGCGCCTGATCCTGAAAGGCGCGGCAAGCGTCGCGCTGATCGGCCTCGGCAACCTTCCGTTCGGCCTCGCGCCGGCTTTCGCCGCGGCCAACGACAAATATCCGGAAGACGCTTTCAAGCAGAAGGGCGACGCCGACGCCATCAAGGCGCTCTATGGCAAGACCGCCGAGCCGTCGGACAAGGTCAAGATGGACGCGCCGGAAATCGCCGAGAACGGCGCGGTGGTTCCGATCTCCGTGAGTTCGACGCTGGACAATGTGACTTCGATCTCCATTCTGGTCGCGGAAAACCCGAATGCGCTGGCGGCATCCTACCGGATTCCGGCAGGCACCCTGCCGAGCGTGGCGAACCGCCTGAAAATGGCGAAGACCACCAATGTGATCGCGATCGTGGAAGCCGGCGGCAAGCTCTACAGCACAACCAAGGAAGTCAAAGTCACCGTCGGCGGCTGCGGCGGTTAACGAGATACCCGAAGGAGAATTACGATGGCATCGACCATTCGCGTGCGCGCGACCTCGAGCGGAGAGACCACCGAAGTCCAGGCGCTGATCCAGCACCCGATGGATTCCGGCTACATCAAGGACGCCAAGGGCGACCTGATTCCGCCGCACTTCATCCAGCAACTGACCTTCGAACATGACGGCAAGAACGTGTTCCTGGCGGACTGGGGACCGGCGGTCTCCAAGGACCCCTATGTCAAGTTCAGCTTCAAGGGCGCCAAGAAGGGCGACGACCTGAAGATCAGCTGGGTCGACAACAAGGGCGCCAGTGACACCACTACGGCGAAGATTCAGTAAAAGTCTTCGGCTCTTTTGTTTTGACGCGTCCCAGGTTGGAGAAGTGAACGTGCGATCCGCGATCCATTTTGCCTCGGCCGCTCTCGCGCTGGCAACGCTTTCGTTTGGCGCCATGCAGTTTGCGGTCGCCGCCGACACGCCCGACCCGGCCGCGGACGCAAAGGCGTTCCAGAAATATTTCACCGACAAGTTTCCCAAGGTGAAGCTGGACGACTTCGTCAACGGTCCGTACTCGATGAACGAGGACATGCACCGGCAGTGGGAAGAGAAGGAACAATTTCCGCCCTATGATTTTGCGCTCGATGCGGGCAAGGAAATGTTCTCGAAGCCGTTCAAGAACGGCAAGAGTTACGCGGATTGCTTTCCGAACCAGGGCATCGGCATCCGGCAGAACTATCCCTACTTCGACGAGAAGGAAGGCAAGGTCGTCACGCTCGAACTGGCGTTGAACCGCTGCCGCGAGGCCAATGGCGAAGCGCCGTTGCCCTATGTGAAAGACGATATGGCCGCACTCACCGCCTATATGGCGTTCACCTCGCGCGGCAAGCCGTTCGACATCAAGATCCCCAACGATCCGCGGGCGCTGGAAGCCTACCAGAACGGCAAGCGCTATTTCTATACAAGGCGCGGCCAGCTCAATTTCTCCTGCGCGAGCTGCCATGTGCAGAATGGTGGTGAGCGGATTCGCGCCGAAGTGCTGGCGCCGGCACTCGGGATATTGAACGCGATGCCGATCTATCGCTCCGAATGGGGCGGCATGGGCACAATCAGCCGGCGCTTTACCACCTGCAACAGCCAGATCCGCGGCGTGCCGCTCGCGCCGCAATCCGATGAATATCGCGATCTCGAATATTACCTGTCCTATGTCAGCAACGGATTGCCGATCTCCGGCCCGGGAGCGCGGCCATGAGGGTTACCATGCTGAAATCCACCGTGGCGCTGGCCGCGAGCCTTCTGATCGCCGGTGCTCCGTCCGCGTTCGCGGCAGGCTCCGAGGCCGATTTCAAGACCGCCTATGCCGCGGCGGAAGCCGCCAACAAGGAAGCGGCCTCCTTGCGCAATCAATGGACCACGACGGCGGCGGCGCTGGCGGCTGCGAAAAAGGCCGCGGATGCCGGCGACTTCGACAAGGCGATTGCGTCGTCGAAGGAAGCCGAAGCGCTGTCCAGGGCCTCGATCTACCAGGCACAGAGCGAAAAAGACGCCTGGAAAGCGCTCGAAATACACTAGCGCCCATCTTGAGGCGGAGAGATATCGCATGACCATCCGCCGCCGGGACTTTCTCACGCTTGCGGGCGCCGCAGCGCTCTCGCCGGTGCTGCCGCGCCGGGCGCGCAGTGCCGACAATCCGGGCGTTTACGACCTCGAACGTTTCGGCAATGCGCGCATCCTGCACATGACCGACACCCATGCGCAGCTGCTGCCGGTGTATTTCCGGGAGCCGAGCGTCAATCTCGGGATCGGCGCGATGACCGGCAAGCCGCCGCATCTGGTCGGCCAGGCCTTTCTCGATCGCTTCAACATCAAGCCGGACTCGGCCGACGCCTACGCCTTCACCTTTCTGGATTTCGAGAAATCGGCCACCCGTTTCGGCAAGCTCGGCGGCTTCGCGCACCTGAAAACGCTGATCGACCGCCTGCGCAGCGATGCCGGCCCCGGAAACTCGCTGCTGCTCGACGGCGGCGATCTGTGGCAAGGCACGGGGCTCGCCAACACCATGCGGGGCGCCGACATGGTGGAAGCCGCCAATTTGCTCGGCATCGAGGCGATGACCGGGCACTGGGAATTCACCTATGGCGAAGCCGCGCTGCGCGCCAATCTCGACCGCTTCAAGGGCGAATTCCTGGCCCAAAACGTCTTCCTCACCGAGGAAGCCGCCTTCAATGACGCCAAGGCCTTCGATTCCGCATCCGGCCGCGTCTTCAAACCCGCCAGCATCAAGGAAATCGGCGGCAACCGCGTCGCCGTGATCGGGCAGGCGTTTCCCTATGTGCCGATCGCGCACCCGAAGCGATTCACGCCGGACTGGACTTTTGGCATTCGCGACGACGAATTGCAGAAGCTGGTCGATTCGCTCAGGAGCAACGACAAGGTCGATGCCGTGGTGCTGTTGTCGCATAACGGCATGGACGTCGATCTCAAGCTCGCGAGCAAAGTCACCGGCATCGACGTCATCCTCGGCGGCCACACCCACGACGCCGTGCCGCAGCCGATCCCCGTGACCAATGCGGGCGGCACCACGCTGGTCACCAATGCCGGTTCGAGCGGAAAATTCCTGGGCGTGCTCGATCTCGAACTGACAAAAGGCAAGGTCGGCAATGTCCGCTACCGGCTGCTGCCGGTGTTTTCGGAACTGCTGAAGCCGGATCCGGCGATGACGGCGCTGATCGACAAGATGCGAAGCCCCCATGCGGCGGCCTACGCCGAGAAGATCATCACCGCCGATCGCCTGCTCTATCGCCGCGGCAATTTCGGCGGCACCGTCGATCAGCTGATCTGCGACGCGCTACGCGCCGAATTCGACGCCGAACTCGCATTGTCGCCGGGCTTTCGCTGGGGCAACAGCATCCTGCCGGGCCAGCCGGTAACGATGGAGGACGTGCTGTCGGAAACCGCCGTCACCTATCCGGAAACCTACGTCCAGAGCATGACCGGCGGCCAGATCAAGGACATCCTCGAGGATGTCTGCGACAATCTCTTCAATGCCGACCCCTATCATCAGCAGGGCGGCGACATGGTCCGGATCGGCGGCTTTACCTATAGCTGCACGCCTACCGAGAGCGTCGGGCGGCGGATTTCCGACGTGAAGCTCGACAACGGCCGTTCGCTGGAGGCCGGCAAGAGCTACAAGGTCGCCGGATGGGCTTCGGTCAACGAGCAACAGGGCAAGCCGGTGTGGGATGTCTTCGCCAGACACCTCGGCTCCGGGAAGATGACGGAAGCGCGCGGCACCGGCGTCACGTTGAAGGGTGTCGACGGCAATCCCGGGATATCAGGACAGGGATGAGAAATTTCGAGGGATATCGACGCTTCATCCTGCGCGCATCCGGCGGCGCCGTGATGGCGGCGGCGATGACCGCAGCGATGTCCCCGGTCCGCGCCCAGCTGGCGCCGCTGCCGGACAAGCCCTTCGCCGAGCACCGCATCGCGCTGCAGCTTTCGGACAACGACCCGAAAAAACAAGGCCTCGTGATTAGCGTCGCCTATAATCTGCTCAAGGCCTATGATCCCGACAAGGTCGCGATCGAGGTGGTAACGTTCGGTCCGGGCATCGATTTGCTGCGCACCGAAAATGCCAACCGCAAATTCGTCGAGAGCCTGGTCGCACAGGGCGTGCGCTTCGACGTTTGCCTCAACACCGTCGACACCGTCGAGCGCGAAACCGGCAAGCGGCCGGACATCATCCCCGCAGCGACCCCGGTTCAGGTCGGTGTCGGGCAGATCCTGGCATTGACGGAAAACGGCTATACCCTGGTTCGGCCATAAGGAGTTCTGATCATGCGCGGCTTTCTTCGTTGTTGTGCGGCCCTCGCCTTGATGTCGATGGCCTTGGCCTCACCCGGCTTCGCCGCTGACGGCAAACCGCATCGCATCGCCATCCAGGTCGACCAGAACGATCCGCAGGTGATGAACCTGGCCCTGAACAACGTCACCAACATCATCGAATATTACCGCAGCAAGCACGAAGACGTGGACATCGACGTCGTCACCTATGGTCCCGGCCTGCACATGCTGCGGGCCGACACCTCGCCGGTGCAGGACCGCATCAAACGGCTCAAGGACATGGCGTTTCCCGGAAAGATCCAGTTTTCGGCCTGCAACAATACCAAGCAGGGCATGGAGAAGGCCGAAGGCCACGCGATCTCGGTCGTGCCCGACGCCACCATCGTGCCCTCCGGCGTCGTGCATCTGATGGAATTGCAGGAGCAGGGCTGGAGCTATGTCCGCCCCTAGCGATCGAACGCTCGAAACTTGAGGGATCAGCGATGCGATATCCGGCCCTGATCGTTGCCGCCACGCTGGCGCTCGCCGCGCCGCCGGCGTTGGCGGGCGACGATGCCGTCGTCGTCTACAAGTCGCTGTCCCCGGAAGTGGCGCTCGAGGCGGCGCAGGCCGCGATGAAGAAATGCCGCGATAATGGCTTTCAGATCGCGGTGGCGGTGGTGGACCGCTTCGGCCAGCCGCAGGTGACGCTCAGGGATCGCTTTGCGGGCCTCCCCGCGCCGGATACCGCCGTCAGCAAGGCCTATACGGCGCTTAGCTTTCGCGCCGCCACCAGCGATCTCGCAAAATCGGTCCGCTCCGGTCAACTGGACCCGGGCCTGGCCCGGCTGCCCCATGTCGCCATGCTGGCGGGCGGACTGACGATCGAAACCGGCGGCACCCTGCTCGGCGGTATCGGTGTGTCCGGCGCCCCCGGCGGCGACAAGGACGAGGAGTGCGCCAAGGCGGGGCTTGACGCCATCCGGGACAAGATCGATTTCTAGAGGGCGCGCGACGCTGGACGCCATCGGCGGTCCCGCGACAAAATGGTAGCCATCGACATGATCTTTCGCCAGCTGTTCGACAGCGTTTCAGGGACCTACAGCTATCTCCTGGCCAGCCGCGCCGGCGGCGAGGCGCTGATCCTCGACCCCGTGCTGGAGAAGGTAGACCGCTACTGCCAGCTCTTGCGCGAACTCGATCTCAAGCTGGTCAAGGCGGTGGACACCCATCTGCATGCCGATCACGTCACCGGCCTCGGCGAGCTGCGCGACCGCACCCATTGCGTCACCATCATGGGCGAGCAGAGCAAGGCCGACGTGGTGGCGATGCGGGTCTCCGACGGCGACAAGGTGATGATCGAAGGCCTCGGCCTGGACGTGATGTACACGCCCGGCCATACCGACGATTCCTACAGCTTCCTGATGGGCGACCGGGTCTTCACCGGCGATACCTTGTTGATCCGCGGCACCGGCCGTACCGATTTCCAGAACGGCAGCGCGCGGGCGCAATATGATTCGATCTTCAACCGGCTGTTGAAGCTGCCGGAGGAGACCATGGTGTTCCCCGCCCACGACTACAAGGGCGACACCGTTTCCACCATCGGCGAGGAAAAGCACTTCAATCCGCGGCTGCAGGTGAAGTCGGTCGACGAATACATCGAGCTGATGGCCAATCTGAAATTGCCCAATCCGAAGATGATGGATGTCGCGGTGCCGGCCAACATGCATGTCGGGCTGCATCAGGACGATCTCGCCAGGCAGGGGCTCTCGTTCACCGCGCGCGAGGCGATCGACAGCCTCGGCCGCCCCGACATTCTGCTGGTCGATCTCCGCGAGAACAGCGAACGCTCAAAGCACGGCACGCTGCCTGGCGCGCTGCACGCGCCCTACCCCGCGATCGGCGAAAACCTGCAGCCCGGCGGCATGCTGCGCGAGGTGGCCGCCGCGACCGGCCGCCGCATCGTGTTCTTCTGCGCCTTCGGCGAGCGCTCCGCCATGGCGGTCGCCGCCGCCAAGGAAGCGGGCCTCGCCAACACCGCCCATATCGCCGGCGGCATCGACGCCTGGAAGAAGGCCGGCGGCCCGGTGCTTACCGGATAGTGCCTGGAGAATCGCGTGTAGCCCGGATGGAGCGCAGCGCAATCCGGGATAGCCTCGTATTGATCCCCGGATTTCGCTGCGCTCCATCCAGGCTACGAGGCGGCTTTATTTTTCCACCCGCCGCAATTCCGCAACCAGCAGGTCCAGCGCGTCGGCCAGCATCACGCCGCCGCACACGGTCAGCCGTTCCGGAATCACGATGCGCCTTGAGGGCGGATAGAAGCGCTCCAGCGCGGGGTGCAGCAGGAAGGCCCGGCCGTCATCCTCGGCGCGGTCGCCGGCCTCCGACAACAGCAGGAAATCAGGCTTTGCCTCGACGATCGCCTCGAGCGAGGCGAAGCCGCCGGCACCGATGCCGACCCTGGAGGCGGCGTTGAACAACCCGGTCTCGGTCAGGATCGAGCTGACCAGGCTGTCGCTGCCGGACACCCAGCCACGCCGGGACAGCGGCAGCACCGAATAGCGTTTCCCCGCCACGGCGCGACGCGCCCTCGCCATCGCCACGTCGAGCCGGGAATTTTCCGCCGCGGCGCGATCCGGGTGCCCAACGATCTCGCCCATCTCGCTGATCTGCATCTTTACTTCGTCGAGATTGCGCGGCACCGAAAATTCGGCGAGGCGGAGGCCCTGCGCTTTCAAAAGCTCGCTCGTCGCGCGCTTGTCGAACAGGCTGGCGACGACGACATCGGGCTTCAGCACCAGCACATCCTCAGCGCCGCCCGACAGCGATGGAAAGCGGCGCGCCTCGTCGGCCGCCCAGGATTGCCAGGCGTCATGCGAAAAGCGGCTGAGCCCGAGGATCTGCGCCGGGTCCGCCAGCGGCAGCAGCAACTGATCGGTGCAGAGGTTGATCGATGCGATGCGCGGCAGACCGGCTGCGTGCGCCGGCACGCCGCCCAACATCACAAGGGCGGCGAAGGCGATCGATCGGAACGGAAATCGAAAGCGCCTGTTCATCGCCCCCTCAAATTTCCGCCCAGGGCACGATCACCGCCTCGCGCTGAAATTCGGCGCGATAAGCGCTGATGCGGAATACGTCCGCCATCACCTGCTCGCACAACGCCTCGGTGGGGGCGCCTTGCGACACCAGCCGGCCTTCCGACATCACCAGAACGGTATCCGAAAATCGCGCGGCCAGCCCAAGATCATGGGTCACCACGATCACCAGCGCACCCCCGTCGACAGCTGCGCGCAACGTCTTCATGACATCGATCTGGTGACGCGGGTCGAGCGAGGACGTCGGCTCGTCCGCCAGGATCACCGGCGCTTCTACCGCTAGCGCACGCGCCAGCGCGACGCGGCTGCGCTCGCCGCCGGACAGTTCGGTGACGCGGCGGTCGCTGAACTCGAGGACGTCGGCCGCCTGCATCGCGCGCAGCACGGCCTCCGCATCCCTCGCCGTCAAACGCGCCGGGTCGGTCGCGCCATGCGGGTAGCGGCCGAGTGCCACGATATCGCGCGCCGGCAGCGGCCAGTGTACGAGGTGGCCCTGCGGCAGATAGGCAAAACGGCGGGCGCGTTCGCGCAAGGAGAGCGACGACAACTCGTCGCCGCGGACATGAATGATTCCGTCCGAGGGCACCAGTCCCGCCAGCGCGCGCAGCAGCGTGGTCTTGCCCGCGCCGTTCGGTCCCACCAAAGCGACCAGATGTCCCGGCGACAGCGCCAGCGAGACGTCGCGCAGCACGCGACGGCCGGCCAATGTCACGTTGACGTCGCGCGCGGTGACGAGAGCGGCCTCCGTCATGCGACGCCTCCCGAGAGCGCGCGGCGTTCGCGCATGATCAGATAGAGGAAGAACGGCACGCCGATGATCGAGGTCAGCACGCCGACCTTGATGTCAGAGGTCGACGGGATCGTGCGCACGGCGATATCGGCCGCCAGCAGCAGCGCGCTGCCAGTGAGCGCGCTGGGAACCAGCAGCCGTGCCGGATCGTGGCCGATCAGGGGCCGCATCAGATGCGGCGCCACCAGACCGATGAAGCCGATGCTGCCGGAGACGGCGACCGCGCCGCCGACGCCGAGCGCGACGCCGGATATCACCATCAGCCGCAGCCGGCCGACATCGACGCCGAGGCTTTGCGCGGTTTCCTCGCCGAGGCTGAGCGCGCGAAAGGCATGGCGCTGGCTCAGGAGAATGACCGCGCCCGCGGCGATGAAGGGCATCGCCAGCATGACGTGGCGGAAGCTGCGGTCCTCCAGCGAGCCGAGCAGCCAGAACGCGATTTCGAGCACGACGAAGGGATTGCTGGACAGGTTCATCACCAGCGCGGTCGCCGCTCCCGCAAGGCTCGAGATCGCCAGGCCCGCCAGTATCAGAATCAGCAGGCCGGCGTTGCGGCCCGCGATCGCGAGCAGGGCAAACACGGAGGCGAAGGCCGCCGCGATCGCCATGACCGGAAGCGCGTAGGAACGCACATCGGCAAGGCCGAACGCGATCATCAGCACAGCGCCGAAGGCAGCCGATTGCGGCGCGCCGAACAGTTCGGGCGAGGCCAGCGGATTGCGCAGCAATCCCTGCATGGCCGCGCCCGACAGCCCGAGGATCGCGCCGATCGCAAGTCCGAGAATCGTGCGCGGCAACCGGATTTGTTGCACGATCACCTGCTGCACGTCGCCGCCGCCGCCGAACAGCGCATCGATGACGGCCGACGGTGACAGCCGCACCGGCCCGACGCCGAGCGAGAACAGCACCAGCAGCACGACGAGGACGACGAGCGCCGCCATCACGCTCGCGCGCCGGCGCGCCGCGATGTCAGCCGTCGCCATGACGTTCTGAATGCTCATCCATCGTCCCTGGGCGGCAACCTCGCTGCCTTCCGTCCATGCTCTTACAATGATTGAGGTCGGGCACAAGCGGCCGCGCGAACAAAATGCGTACCCGCGACCTTCGTAGCCCCGCGGCCAAACGATGGCATTGACTCCCTACCCGGCAAACTTCTAGATATTCGCGACGGTTCCCCAGTTTGGGGATCAAAAGGGAATGCGGTGCGGGGAGATTTCCCCAATGCCGCGGCTGCCCCCGCAACTGTAAGCGGTGAATCTTTCGTCATATGCCACTGGGAATCTCGGTCCTGGGAAGGCGACGAAAGGTAACGACCCGCGAGCCAGGAGACCTGCCGTCAGCCGTGGTCACACGCGAAGATGTCGGTCGGGGAGTACAGACATTAGCTTCACCTGAGGTGCGAAAGCCCATGGTGAGACTTCGTTCGCTGTGACGTGCCACTGACGTCATACCGAGGTCGAACCATGTCTTCCATCCGCAAAGCCGCAGCGCGGCGTCGCACCTATCTGCTGGCTTCAACTTTTCTTGTTCCCGTTCTTTCCCTGAGTATTTCCGCCGCCAAAGCGCAGCAATCGGCGTCGCCAAACGTGCTTCCGACCATCGAGGTCGAAGCGCCCGCCGATCAAAGCAGGACCCGCACGGAGCCCACGCCCGAGCGGCCCTCCGCATCTCGCCGCGCCGTTCCTGCCGCGCAGCAAACCTCCACCGGTGCAAAGCCATCGGATACGCCGGGAAGGGAGACGGCCGTTGTGGTCAGCCCAACCGCGACGGTGACACCGGTCGATCAGATCGCCAGTTCAGTCACGGTGATCACCGCCAGGGATATCGAACGCGACCAGCGCCGCACCGCGCCCGACGCGCTCGCCACCGTGCCGGGACTCAACGTCGTGCAAAGCGGAGGTCCGGGCGGCCTGACCTCGGTGTTCATGCGCGGCACCAACTCGAATCACACCAAGATTTTGATCGACGGCATCGACGTCAGCGATCCCAGCAACCCGAATCGCTCGTTCGACCTGGGCCAGCTGTTGACATCGGATATCCAGCAGATCGAGGTGCTGCGGGGGCCGCAAAGCGGGCTCTATGGCGCCGACGCGCTCGGCGGCGTGATTTCGATCATCACCAAGAAGGGCGAGGGCCCTCCCCGCGCGACCGCGACGCTCGAAGGCGGCTCGTTCGGCACGTTCAACCAGACCGTGGGGCTGAGCGGGGCGCAGGACCGGATCAACTACGCTTTCAATGTCGCGCATTTCCGTGCCACCGACATTCCGGTGACGCCGCTGGAGCTGCTGCCGCCGGGGCAAAAGGCGATCGGCAACAATTACGACAACATGACGTATTCGACCAAGCTTGGCGCCGACGTCAGCGAAAACCTGACTCTGAACGCGGTCGCGCGCTACACCGACGCGACGCTGCACTTCACCGGCGATACGTTCGACCCCGTGACGTTTGCGAGTTTTCCGGCCGCGGCGCAGAGCACGCAGATCGTGCATCAGCTGTTCACGCGCGAGGAAGCTGTTTGGTCGGCGCTCGACGGCCGCATCAAGAACTATTTCGGCGTCAACTACACCAACAACTGGAACTACAACATTTCACCGGGCGACGCCGAGCCGACGATCACGACCGGCGACCGGACGAAATACGACTGGCATACCGTCACCCAGCTCGCACCGTACCATACCGTCATCGTCGGCGCGGAGCATGAGACCGAGACGTTGCAGACCTCCACGGTGTCGGCGCAAAACGTCAACAAGGCGGCCTATGTGGAATTGCAATCGCAATTCGCGAACCGCCTGTTCCTGGTCGAGAACGTCAGACAGGACGACAACGACCGGTTTGGCGATCACCCGACGTTCCGTCTCGCTCCCGCGCTGATCGTTCCCTTCACGGAAACCAGGCTCAAGGGCAGCTATGGCACCGGCTTCAAGGCGCCGACGCTGAACCAGCTTTTCGTCAGCTTTCCGGCGTTCTTCTTCTTCGCCAACCCGAACCTGAAGCCGGAGGAAAGCGTCGGCTATGACGCCGGCTTCGAGCAGCCTTTGTTCAACGATCGCCTCCGCTTCGGGTCGACCTATTTCCACAACGACATCACCAATCTGATCCAGAGCGTGGCCGATCCCGTGACGTTCAGCAGCACCAACGTCAATGTCGGAAGGGCGACCACGGAGGGCACCGAGAATTTCGTGGCCGTCGGCGTCACCGACCGTATCCGGGTTCGCGCGGACTACACCTTTACGCGTGCCGTCGACGCGATGACCGGACTGGAGCTGTTGCGCCGGCCCAAGGAGAAATGGAGCGCGAACGTCATCTGGAATCCGATCGATCCGCTGACCTTGTCGGCGACGGTGCTGCACACTGGCAGCTTCATCGACGCCAACCGCGATTTCACCATCCCGCGCCTGCTGGCGCCGGGCTACACCGTGGTCAATGTTGCGGCCGACTACGCCGTGACCGACCAGCTCAAGGTGTTCGGCCGCGTCGACAATCTGTTCAACGTCCACTACCAGAATCCGACGGGCTTTCTGCAGCCAGGTCTTGGCGTCTATGGCGGCATCCGCCTTGCGAGCTATGGGGTGAAGTAGCAGCCGAGAGCGGGATGACTTTTCTTCGAATCGTCATCCCGCTCTATCTTTCTGTTTGAGCATGATCTCCGCGACAAACGCATCGCGTTTGCGCGAGGGAAAGCCGCTTCCCACTTTTCCGGATCATGTTCGAGTGGCAACGTGCGCACCCGGTCGGTCTCAGACGGCAACAGGGGCCATCGGATGCGCAATGGTTTAATCCAGTTTCCGAAACGCGCCGGCTGGCCCTTGCCAATTGAACAGATCGGGATGCAGGAGATGGGCCAGCAGCTCCGTTCCCTCGACGACGCGTGGACCGGGACGCGCGAAATAGGAGTTCGCGTCGACCGCATAGACACGGCCGTTGCGCACCGCCGGCAGGTCGGCCCAGCCGGGATAACTTGTCAGCATTCGCGCCTGATCGGCCGCCTTTTCGAGGCCGAAGCCGCAGGGCATGACGACCAATACCTCAGGCCTCCACTGCAGAACGTCTTCCCACCGGATACGAACGGAATCGGTGCCCTCACGTCCAAGCTGGTCGATACCGCCGGCGATGCGAACCATTTCCGGAACCCAGTGGCCGCAGCAATAGACCGGATCCATCCATTCCATGCAAAAGACTCTCGGCCTCGATGACGCCGTGCGCGCCGCAGCCTCGACCTTGCCGAGCCGGGCCCGGCCCTCCGCGATCAATGTCTCTGCCGTCGCAAAGCGGCCGGTTGCCTCGCCGAGATCGCGCAGATTGTCGAATATCTGCTCGAGCGATTTCGGCGTGAGCCACAGGATTTGCGGGTTGGTGGGAAGCACCTTCAAAAGCTGCGAGACTTCGTTTCCCGAGGGCGCACAGACCTGACAGAGGTCTTGCGTGAGAATGAGGTCGGGCGCGATTTCCCGCATCAACGTCTCGTCCACCCGATAGAGGCTGAGGCCATCGCGCAATCTTTGCGTCACGGCCGCATCTATTTCCGGTTGGCTCATGCTTTCGACCGGAAGAACGTTACGGACAACGATGGGCTTGGTTGCGGCCTCCGGTGGATAGTCGCATTCATGGGTAACGCCCAGCAGCCGGTCGCCCAGACCGAGGGCGCATACCATCTCTGTGGCCGATGGCAGAAACGAAACGATCCGCCGGGTCTCAACCATGCTCGTGCGATCGGAAGAACCATCAGAGGCGGTTTGAAGCAATTTTTCCTCCATCTGTTTCTCTCGACCAGGTTGGAACTTTACACGTTTATCGACGGCCGGCCCATTGACCCGAAGCCTAAAGGTCCGGTCATGCAACATTTTCAATTCTTCACCACGATGGCAGATTCGGCCCAAAAAAGGCCATTTTTGACCCAGTTCCCGCCAAAAGATGCGGCTTTCTCGGTCCCAGGCGTGGTAAGATGATCATTGACCGGTCGCCGCCCAATGATGCGCGCCGCAAGTATTGAGGCCATCGATGAGTGACGACGAACCGAAAAGCCCCGCCGAGTTGAAGGAGATCAGGCTCAACCGCAAGATCGCCCAGGAAGCCGAAGGCATCAAGGCAATGGCGGAGATCGCGGCAGCCGATATCGCGATCCGTAAGCGCACGGCAGATTTGCGCGCGCAGCGCCTGGCAAGAGAAGCCGCCGAGCGCGAAAACCCGCCGGAGCCGAAGGTCAAAACCAAATCAAAGAAGAAGAAAACCACCTAAATGAGCAAGCAAGACCACAGCCGCGCCGATGCGCGCTTCAACAAGACGAACCCGGCCAAAGCCGGCAAGTCCGAGCAGGAGATCGCCGCGAAAGCCGTGCTCGACAACATGGCAAGGCTGAAGGCGCTACGGCTCGCGCGCGAAGCTGCCGAGCCTCCACGTGCTGCTGTCGTGAAAAAATCCCGCGCCAAATCGCCGAAGAAGTCGGACGAAAAGGCACCGGCGCTGTCGGATTGGCTGGCGGGCCAGCAAAGCGGCGGCCGCCGGACTTAAGGATCAGGCCGGCATGGGCCATTGCACCATCGACCGCGTCTTGGTCGCGGCGTCGTAGACCTGCACCTGCAGCATCGGAAATTTATTCTTCAGGGCCATGCCCGCTGCCTCGGCGGCTTCGACCGTATCGTGGTGCGACTTGAAGTGACCATCCACCACCAGCGAGTAGCCCGTGGTGGGCGCCTTGTCGGCGCGAACGACTTTACGCGGCGTCTGCTCTTCTGCTTCTAACTTCGGCTTCTTCATATTGGCTCCCAGATCATGATCCGATCGAATCGGGTCACGATCGCTTCTCCTTGTTCGAGGGTTTGAGTATGATCTCTTCGGAAAACCGGTTGCCACTTTGCTCCGGTCCGGATCATGCCCGGGTCGGACTTCCCTTTACACTGAATGTGCGAAAAAGGCAGGAAAGATTATCCGGCTGCGGGTAATATGTTCGTCAAAGGCGGTGAGATTGCGTTAAGCGAAGGCGTGTCGCCGCGCAAGACTTCCAGCCATCAGATCAGGGGAAAACCATGGGCGGAATCCGCAAGAAGGGCAAACCTCCCGGCAAGGAAAACAGCAAGCCGAAGAAAGCGTCGCCAAAACCGGCAGAGGACGACGACTACGAAGACGGCGACATCGCCACACCGAAGCGCGATCGCTACGGTGAGGACGACGAGCCGTTGTAGATCTTCTGGCGGAAATCCTCGCTCCCGATCCGCCGGATGCGACGTGCTGTTTCCCTCGGAAACCGGCACGCCGATCGGTCTTGATGTCTGCGCGAAATCGGCCGTGCCGGATCATTCCCGCCTCCACGCCCAAAAATCTCTCAATTTTTAAGGGCGCAAAGCCCGTTCAGGCCCTTCGCGGGGGCTGCCATGCGGCGGTATTCATGGACAAATAACCGCCAGCCGGTAATTTCGGCGGGCCCTGCCGGGCCGTTGGAATGAACGGGGTCTTATCCAAGCGATGGTCGACGTTTTAGCCGCGCCGCAACAAGCGAAGTCGGACACCGCGCTGCGCACGCTGGTCCTGATTTCGATGGCGCATTGGGTCAGCCATTTCCACATGCTGGTGCTGGCGATGCTGTTCCCGTTCCTCAAGAGCCAGCTCGGCGTCGGCTATATCGAGCTCGGTTTCGCGCTGACCGTCTTCGCCGTCGTCTCGGGCCTGACCCAGGCACCGATGGGTTATCTTGCCGACCATATCGGCGCCCGCAAGATCCTCCTGATCGGACTCACCGTCGGCGGCCTCGCGCTCATCATGCTCGGGGTGCATCTGAGCTATTCCTGGCTGATCGCAAGCGCGGTGCTGCTCGGGCTTGCCAACAGCGTCTATCATCCGGCCGACTACGCGATCCTGGCCGCCCACATGGATGAAGCGCGGATGGGCCGCGCCTTTTCGATCCACACCTTTGCGGGATTCCTCGGCGGCGCGGTCGCGCCCGCCGTCGTCGCCGCCCTGGTGACCGTGATCGGCGGCCTCGGCGCACTGATCGTGACCGGCGCGGTGGGGCCGCTGGTGGCGCTGCTGCTGATCGCCGGCGGCGTGCCCGACGCCAGCGCGGCCGATCGCAGGGTCGACGGCATACATCCGCCGAAGCAGAACATCGTCACCCCGACCCTGATCGTGCTGACGATCTTCTTCATGCTGCTCAGCCTGTCCAACGCCGGGATCGGCAATTTCGGCGTGGTGGCGCTGATGAGCGGCTATGGTTCCTCGTTCTCGTCGGCCAATATCGCGCTGACGGCGTTTCTCGGCTTCAGCGCGGTCGGCGTGCTGGCCGGCGGCTTTCTCGCCGACCGCACCCGGCGCCACGGCCAGGTCGCCGCTGCCTGCTTCGCCATCAACGCGGTCATCGTGTTCGGCATCGCTACCGTCAATCTGCCGTCGCCGCTGTTGACCGCGGCCATGGCGATGGCCGGATTTCTCGGCGGCGTGATCGCGCCCTCGCGCGACATGCTGGTGCGCGATGCAGCGCCCGCGGGGGCCGCGGGCCGCGCTTTCGGTATCGTCTCCACCGGCTTCAACCTCGGCGGCATCGTCAGCCCGCTGCTGTTCGGCTGGATCATGGACCAGGGTGCGCCGCACTGGGTGTTCGGCGCCTCCGTCGTGTTCATGGTGCTCACGGTCCTGCTCGCGCTGGTCACCGACCGCAGCCCGCAAGGGGGTTCCGAATCCCCCGAGGCAACGGTTTTGCAGCCCTGAGCGTCACCTGTGGCGGTTGACAGCATCGCGTGACAACGGATGATGCGGCAACAAAACAAAACCCGGGGATGAACGCCATGGCCTCCAATCCAGACCTCGTGATCCGCGGCGGCAGCATCGCCGACGGTTCGGGCGGCGGACTGTACGAGGCGGATGTCGCGATCACGGACGGCCGCATCAGCGAAGTCGGCCGCGTCGCGGGCAAGGGCAAGGAAGAGATCGATGCCCGGGGCAAGCTGGTCACGCCGGGCTTCGTCGACGTTCACACCCACTATGACGGCCAGGTCACCTGGAGCCAGGACATCACGCCCTCGTCGCAGAACGGCGTCACGTCGGCTATCATGGGCAATTGCGGGGTCGGCTTCGCGCCCTGCCGTCCGTCGGATCATCAGCGGCTGATCCAGTTGATGGAAGGCGTCGAGGATATCCCTGAGCCGGTGCTGAGCGCCGGCATTCCCTGGGCCTGGGAAAGCTTTCCGGACTACATGGAATGGCTCTCGAAGCGCCATTTCGACATGGACATCGGCGCGCAGCTGCCGCATGCGGCGCTGCGGGTCTATGTGATGGGCGAGCGCGGCGCGCGCCGCGACCCATCCACCGCCGAAGACAACCAGGCCATGGCCGCGCTCGCGGGCGAAGCGGTCCGCGCCGGCGCGCTGGGTTTTTCTACCTCGCGTACTTTGAATCATCGCACCTCGACCGGCGACTTCACCCCGACGTTAAAGGCCGGCGAGGACGAACTGACCGCGATCGCAGGCGCGATGCATGGCGTCGGCCGCAGCGTGCTCCAATTCGTGCTCGATCTCTCCACCTTGCATGAAGACCTGCCGATGATGCTGCGGATCGCGGAAAACACCAGATGCCCGGTTTCGTTCTCGGTCACGCAGAACGACAAGGCGCCGCGGCGCTGGCGCCAGACGCTCGACAGCATCAACGAGGCTTCCGCCCGGGGCCTTTCGATCACCGCGCAGATCGCCGCGCGCCCGGTCGGGCTGCTGCTCGGACTGGAATTGTCGCGCAATCCCTTCCAGACCCATCCGAGCTACCGGGCGATAGCACAGCTGCCGCTGGCGGAGCGCTTGAGGCGGCTGCACCAGCCCGAAGTGCGCGCCGCGATCCTGAGCGAGACGGCGACATCGACCGACGATCCCCTGTTCTTCCGGCCGAACTACGACAAGATGTATCTGCTCGGCGATCCCCCGGATTACGAACAGCCGCCGGAAAATGCGCTGGGCGCGCAGGCCCGCCGCGATGGGCGGCAGCCGGAGGAACTCGCCTATGACGCGATGCTGTCGGACGAAGGCCGCGGCATGCTCTACGTGCCGTTCCTCAACTACGCCGACGGCAATCTCGATGCGACGCGGGAAATGCTGACGGATCCGCATTCGGTGCCGGGATTGAGCGACGGCGGCGCGCATTGCGGCATCATCTGCGACGCCAGTTTCCCGACCTACCTGCTGACGCACTGGACGCGCGACCGCAAACGTGGCGAGAAACTCTCGATCCCCTTCGTGGTGGCGGCGCAGTCGCGCAAGACCGCGCTGTCGGTCGGCCTCTCCGATCGCGGCGTGATCGCGCCGGGCTACAAGGCCGACGTCAATGTCATCGACTACGACCGGCTGCATCTGCATCCGCCGAAGGTGCATTACGACCTGCCCGTCGGCGGCCGCCGGCTGCTGCAGCAGGTCGATGGCTACGACGCCACCATCGTCTCCGGCGTGGTGACGCAGCGCAATGGTTCAGCGACCGGCGCGCGTCCGGGCCGGCTGGTGCGCGGCGCACAGGGCGGCCCGCGCAAGTTTGAAGCCGCGGCATCGTAAGATCTGGTCCAGCCGGATTGGAGCATGGTTCGGTGTCCCGGCAACAATGGTGCGCCTCCTCTCCCATTGGGAGAGGGGCGGGGTGAGGGATTACGGTCTATC